>NZ_JBSFNO010000013.1:0-204476 GCF_053981095.1 Nocardia sp. NPDC003693 | reverse complement strand
CCATCACCCAGTGAGTACATCGGCAATTCGAGCAGGTTCTCCACCGCGGCGGCGAGTGTGTCGCCACTCTGCGCGATTGTGGGTACCTTCCTCGAATCCATGCCTCTATTCTACTCCTTCATAGCAGGCATGAATAGACCAATTATATTGTGATACAACGCAATTCGGTCAAATTGACCCTAGTAAACGAGTGAAGTCCAAACTGCGCTCTACAAAGGCCGACGTCCATTGCTACATAGCGCCGCCAACCCGACCGACGCTGGATTCGGGCTTTCATGATCGCGATTCGGTCGCGTGCAATTCTCCGATGCCGCATTCGATCAAGAATTCGTGCGGAATATCCGGATGTCGGCGAGGCGTTCGAGGCCGAAGTCGATGGTGTGGGAGCCGTCGGGGTTGGTGACGGGTTCGACCCTGATGCTGATGAAGGAGAACCGCTGGGTTATCCAGACCCGAGACGGTTACCGCAGCCGACCTCGGGGCGGACTCCCAAACGACCCCTACGGGTCCAAGCCGTTGATTCGGAAATCGACGTGTGGTTCGCCCCGGTGGCTGCCGACGGCCGCGCGGATGTCGAAGGTCGTCCCTGCGGTGCTGAGGATGAAGACCCAGACCTTGGGCGTGGTGGCGACGCCGGCGCTGTCGGTGGGGTACGAGGCGTAGGCCTGTTCGGAGTTGCCGTCGAACGAGATTCGCATCGCCTGGCCCTTGGGGTTGTAGGGGGCGAAGTAGATGGCGACGCCGGGGAAGGGGACGCCGTTGGCCCTGCCGTACTTCACCGACAGGGGTGCGGCGGAGGTCCAGTCGTTGCCTATGCCGCCGCCGTGCACGGTCTGGTTGTTGCCGGAGACGATCGTGAGCACGGCGGCGGTGGGGTCGGTGGTTCCGGCATTGGTCCACAGGGCGGCGGTGCTCGGGGTCGTCCCCGCGTAGACCGCGAGGGTTCCCGCGTCGTCGATCGTGGCGACATAGCTGCCCTGCGCGCGGGCCTTGGTCGAGATCGCCCAGTACAGGCCCTGGTTGTGCCCGGGATCGGCGCCCTTGTAGACGCAGAGATTGCCGTCGGTCTGCATGACCGCGAAGCACGGAAACGCGGGCTTGGCAACGCGATTGGTCCAGTACGCCTGCCGCGTGGTCTGCACACCGCTGTCGGGCGGGGTGCCGCACACCAGGGTGAGCGCACCGGTGTCGGCGAGCGCCAGGCCGTACTTCCCGTTCGCCGATGTCAGTAGGGTGTTGCGTGAAATCCATTGACCCGCTTGCAGAGTGCCGCCGGTGGTGACGCGGTTGGCGGCGTAACTCTGGCCCGATTGCCAGGTGATGTTCGCCGGATCGAGTCCGTTGTCGGGAACCACGCCCTCGGGCGCGGATCCAACCTGCAGATTGCCGTCGGGCGCGAAGACCGCCCAGTATTTCGGCCCGGGGCCGCGCTGCCAGGTGTTCGTGGCCCAGCACGGTCCCTTGTTGTCCGACGGCCCGGTTCCGCGATAGATGACGAAATTGCCGTCGTTCTGGACGGTCGCGAAATACTGGCCATTGGTCTGGGCGGGATTGAACTTCCACTTCGGGTCGATGTGCGCGGAACCGGCGTCGCCGACCGCGGAGTAGTACGGCTGATTCGGGTCGATGTCGGCATAGGCGCCGCCGGTCGCGCCGGGGCGCGCGAAGTAGAACCGCAGATCGCCGTTGGCTTGCAGCACGGCGTAGAAGCCCGATAGCGGACCCTGCTTGAAGAAATAGTCGCCTACCCGCAGGAACTTCCCCGACGCGAGCGTCGACCCCTTGTTCGTCCCGGCGGGCGGAAGCAGGCTGCCGCTGTTCAAGCTGGTCTTGTTCATCGGCTTCTCGCTTCGCTCTCACCGACCATGCTGAGTTTCGATGGTCCGGTGGTGCGCCCGGTCCGGTCAAGCGGTTCGGGTGAAATCGACGTCCCGGCAAGGCAAGTCGTGCGCGACGCGCCGACTCCGCGGTCAGTGGGGTGGGAGCACCGCCCGGCGTTCGACGGCCTCGATCCCGCCGAGTTCGGCGAGCAATTCGGTGAGGAACGCGCGCTGTGCCGTGAGCCGGGAATCATCGAACCGCGCCGCGAGCCGGGCCTCGAGGTCCGCACGGGCGCGGCGGGCGGCGGCGACGGCGGCGTGGCCGCGGGAGGTCAGGCGGATGCGCCGGACGCGGGCGTCGGATGGGTCGGGCGTGCGCTCGCAGTAGCCGAGGCGTTCGAGCTCGGCGACGGCTTTGGACGCGCCCTGCTGGGTCATCGAAAGCTGTGCCGCCAGTTCGGTGATGGTGGGCTCGCCGGTGATGAGGTGCTGGAACAGGTAGCCGTGCGACATGCGCAGTTCGCCGAAGCCGTCCTCGGTCAAGCGCGCCTGAACCCGCGCCGCGGCGGCTTGGCCCGCGAACAGCGCGAGGGTTCCGGTGTCGAGTGAGCGGGGATCGAGGTCGGCGGGCATGCGGCTATTGTGCGTTGCACAACCTTAGTTGTGCAACTATGGTTGTGGATATGTCGAACATCGAGAATTCCAATGTCGAGATCGCGCTGCGCTACCACCGGGCGGTGTCGGATTTCGCGAGCGGGGAAGAGCTGGCCGCGTTCTTCCATCCGGACTTCACGCACCACGAGTTGCCGAACGCGCTGTTCCCGCTGGGGAACGTGCGCAGTCTCGACCAGGTGCGGGCCGCATCGGCGGCGGGACGGAAAGGCTTGAGCGAGCAGAACTTCGAGGTGCTCAACGCGATCGCCATGGGGGAGCAGGTCGCGCTGGAGGTGCTCTGGACCGGGACGCTGGCGGTGCCCGTGCGGGATCTGCCGGTCGGTCACGTGCTGCGGGCGCACATCGCCACCGTGCTGGAATTCCGGGCGGGGAAGATCATCGCCCAGCGCAACTACGACTGCTACGAGCCGCTGGTGCCCGCCTGATTCGGACGTCCTGTCGTGCGCAGGCGCACCGCCACCGCGATCGTCACGCAGGTGACCACGAAACTCCCGAGCATGCCGGAGAACAGCGCCCACTGACGCTCGTGATAGCCGACCAGGCAGAAGACGGACTGTACGTAGACGAAGATCGCGAGCATGCCGAGCGAGACGCCCGCGGCGCTGCGCGAGGCCCACATGCGGCGCAGTTGCAGGCCGACGGCGGCGATGTTCACGAAGCTCGCGCTCCACGCCAGCCAGTCGATGAGGGTCCAGAAGCTCACCGCGCCTCCGATTTCCGATGCCCGAGGGCGCCGGCCCCGGTGGTTGATCCGAGGCCGGCCCCGTTCGGGATCAGTGTGCCGCAGATCTTGCCGCCTCGAACGGCACGCGGTCGAAGATGAAGCGGCTCTGCGTGATTCGGCCGTCGACGATGGTGACGAGTTCGGCGCCCGGGCCGTTGGCGACCGGGAGGGTCGAGGTGTTGTACATGACCAGGGCCGTGGTGTCGTTGCCGAAGGCGGCGAACATCGTCGCGCCGACGAGCATCTGGCTGAACGGCTCGAGGAAGGCGCGATAGGCGGCCGCGCCCTCGATGCGGCCCGCCGGGGCGTCGCACACGATGTCCTCGGCGACGTACTTCATCGCGGTGTCCATGTCCTTGCCGGTCCAGGCGTGGAAGTAGTCCAGGGCGACGCGGACGGCGGGGCTGTCGTTGGTGATCATGTCGGTCTCGATTCGATCGGTGGGAAACGGTCATGGGTATAGACACCGACCCGCTCACGAACGGACCGGTGGCGTCCCGGCGAATGTCGGTCCCGGATGTCACGATGGCGGCATGACCGAGGCACTGGCGGCGGCGCGGAGCGGGGACGAGCTGGCGTTCGCGCAGCTCACCGCCCCCTATCGGGGTGAATTGCGGGTGCACTGCTACCGGCTGCTCGGGTCGCTGCACGACGCGGAGGACGTCGTGCAGGAGACGCTGCTGGCGGCGTGGCGGGCGCTGCCGGAGTTCGAGGAACGCTCCTCGATGCGGACGTGGCTGTACCGGATCGCCACGAACCGCTGTTCGAACGCCCGGCGCGACGCGAGCCGCCGGCCTCCGCAGCCGCTGCCGTTCGAGGTTCCCGAGCCCACGCGGGCGGGGGACGTGGGCTGGCTCGAGCCGTTTCCGGACAGCCTGCTGGATCCGGAGAAGAGCTACCAGGCGATGGAATCGGTAGGGGTGGCGTTCATCTCGGCGCTGCAGCGGTTGCCGCCGCGCCAGACCGCGGTGCTGGTGCTGCGAGATGCCCTGGAGTTCAGCGGGTCCGAGGTCGCCGACATGCTCGGCACCACGACCACGGCGGTGAAAGCCGCGCTGCAGCGCGCGCGGGCGACACTGCACGGCGATACCGAGGTGATGGATCCACCCGGGCGCGGTTCGGATACCGAGCGGGAGTTGACGCGTCGGTTCGCGGCCGCGTATTCGGCCCGCGATGTCGATGCGGTGGTGGCGCTGCTGACCGACGACGCGTGGCTCACGATGCCGCCGTGGCCGCACGAGTACCAGGGCCGAGGTGTGATCGCGGAGTTCTTGCGCGGGGTTCCGGCGTTTCGCGATCGAAATCCGTTGCGGCTCATCGCTACGCGCGCGAACGGTGGTCCGGCGTTCGGGGTCTACGCCAGGCTCGCGGGTGAGTCGGATTTCCGTGCGACGGGGCTGCTCGTCCTCGGTCTCGCTGGGGAGCGCGTGGGTATGCTCACCCACTTCCCGCCCGCCGATGTTTTCCCACGCTTCGACCTGCCGATTACGCTGGAGGCGTGAGAACCACCGTGATTCAGGCGGCGTGACGGCCGGTCGGTAGAGCAGCGTCCGATCCTGAGCGGCTCGCCGTTTCATCTCATCGAGTTCGAGAGTCCGATACTTCCCGCGCTGGCGTTGCGACGCACGGCATCATCGACGATCCGGCCCGGGTGCGCGAGCTGCGCATCATCTTCGGGCAGCAGGTGGAACGGGCGCTGAGCCGGGCGGACTCGCTGAGTCTCATAGAGCGAACCGCCGATGCGATAGCCTGAAAATCATGTGCGCCATGGAGATCCAGGACAACTCGAACAGAGTCTGGTTCAAGTCGTCCCGGTCCAATGACGGTCCCAATTGCGTAGAGGTTGCCTTCGACGGGGATCTGGTGCTCATTCGCGACAGCAAGTATTTGCGTGATCCCGCGAACGATCCGGCGCGGCAGCCGGTGCTCGCTGTGTCCGGTGCGGTGTGGGCGGCGTTCCTGGCCGGAGTGTGTGACGGGGAGTTCGCCGTCGCGGCCTAGCCGGCGGGCGGCGTGGTCGCGCGCGATTACGGTGTAGCCATGGAGGAACGCCGACTGCTCGAGGAGTACGTCGCCGGGGGCGGGCTCATGCAGCTCGCCACGGTGGGTGGCGACGGCACGCCTCGGGCGTGCAGCGTGTGGTACCTGCCGAGTTTCGGGCCGGATCGGCTGTACTTCATCTCGCGGCGGGATCGGGTGCACTCGACGAACATCGACGGGCGACCGGCTGTGGCGGGGGCGATCATCGTCGACCCGCCGGCCGAGCTCGGGCTGACGGGGCGGGGCGTGTCGTTCACCGGTACCGCGCGGCAGCTGCCCGGGACGGGCAACGACGCCGTGGTCGCTGCCTTCGCCGCGCGTTGGCCCAGGGCGAGTGGCGTGCTGAGTGCTATGCCTGATGCGGCCTCTCGGCTGTACGAGATCGCGGTCACCGAATGGGTGCTGTACGACGAGGAGAACTTTCCGGCGAGCCCGCGCCGGACCATCAGCGCGGGATAGTTTCGCTCCCAGCGGTGTTCGCGGCGCGCAGCAGCCGGAGCTGGCCGATCTCGGCGGCGTTCTTCATCAACTCGGCGTTGACCCAGGCGACCATGTGCACCACCGACTTGCCCGCCTCGCTCGGCCACGGGAATTCCGCCGGCGCGTCGAGTTCGGTGTCGGTGATCGCGTCCAGGATCGTGAGCCAGCGTTCGCGGAGGCCCCGCAGCCACTCGACGGTGTCGGCCCCGGGCCCCGGCCACCGAATCTCGGTGCGGTCGGCGGGCGTTCGATGTTCGCGGTGGTCGATCGACACGGTCCACCACCATCCGATATGCCAGGTGAGCCACGCGATGGTGGGGACGGGAATGGGATCCGGCTCGGAGTCCTCCCAGTCCGGAATCCACCCGCCGTCCCCGTCCGGCCGGACCGTCCACGTGAGCCCGGCGGGCTCCCACCGGAAGTCGTCGTCCCCGAGCCGTTCGAGGTGGTAGTCGAGCAGCGCCCAGACCAGCTCGAACTGGTCACGCAGCACGTCGATTCGCGAGATGTTCACGGCCGCATCCTGCCCGGCCCCTCGTCACCCGGCAACCGAATTCGGTCCGCGAGCCGCCCGGGGCGGGTGACACGGCGGCCGGGGCGTCGAATCGGCGCGCTGGAGAGCGCGACGCCATCCGTTTCAGAACTGTTCCTGCGAGTCGAAGGTGACGCGAACCCCGCGCCGCCGGAGCCGTCGCCCGCGCGACGGCCTCACATATCCGTGGGCCTGCCAAGAGCGTTGAGGAAGGTCTCGAAAGCGGGAGTCGGGACCACCTCGCCCTGGGTGCCGGTGTGGGTTGTGGTCGCGGCCAGTTCTATTCGGCCCTCGTGCCAGTGGTAGAGCCAGGGGCTGATCGGCCAGGGGTCGGTTTCGTAGACCAGGGTGCCGAAGCGGGCCAGGACCAGCAGGGCGCGCAGGACCTCGAGATCGGTGATGGGGTGGCAGTAGATCCGCTGGCGGGCGGGGGCGGTGAACAGGGCGCCCGCGGGGCCGACCACCGGATAGTCGTCCAGCCAGCGGAGATTGGTGGTGAGGTACTCCGAGCCCGCCATGCGGAAGATGGGCAGGTCCCTGGCGAGGGCGTCGAAATCGCCCAGGGGCAGGGGCGCGCAGACCACGCCGTCGTCGGCGCGCACGTTGTTCTCGGCGAGGGCGAAAAGTTCGGTGTCGCCGGGCCACAGGTGGGTCCACTCGCGTTCGACGGGCATGACGGTGTGCACCTTGTCGATGAGCAGGCGCTGGATCAGACCGGGCGCCCAGTCGCGCCACACCAGGTTGCGGGCGGCCGCGGGGGCGGGATAGACGCGGGTTCTGAGCAGGCCGCGCATGGCGTCGAAGTTGGTGACGTCCAGCGGCGCGTCACGGTCGACGGCGGTGGCGGCCACCACGGTGCCGAGGTGGTCGCTGACGATGACCGGCCACTGATCGGCGGGTTCGAAGAGCAGGCGGCGGCGGATGTGTTCGAGGGTCAGGCTCGTCATGCTGTCGTTGTCCGACACCATGATCTCGTCGGGGCCTACCGGGAGAATGGTGTAGCCGAGGTCGGAGGCGGCGGCGAAGAGCAGACCGAAGAGCCGGCGTGGGTTCAGGTCGTCGTCGCGCATTCGAGCCGCCACCGATCCAGGATATTCGACGCGGGCCCGCGCCGGGTTCTGTCCGGCGAGAGCGGGATCGGGCTGTTCAGGGGCGAGAGTGCCGGGGCGGCAAGTGATTCGGCGCTTACCGGCGTGAAACAGCCCTTCGAGCGGGGATTCGGTCGCGGTGGCGCCGGGGGCCGGGCTCGTCGGATTGCGTGCTCGCCGTGCCTATCGCAAACTGTCCCAGCGGTAGTGGGAGGCGACCGCGGGCTGCCTGGTGTAACCCGGACCGACGGTGTCGTCGGCGCCGAGGTAGGTGGCCGGGAACCGCGCCGGGCCGGGTGCGTGGGCGGTGAGGCGATGATGGCGGGAGTCGTAGGCCAGGCCCGCCGCGCGGAGCTCCGCGAGGGCCTTGCGCGTGGCGGGAGCGCCGTCCGCATGGCGGATCAGGGCCGGGTCGAAGTGGGCGGCAAGGGTTCCGGCGGGGGTGAGCCAGCGGGTCATCGCGGCCAGGAGCGCCAGTTTGTCGCCGACGTAGTGCAGACCGTGCACACAGGTGATCAGATCGGCGGACACCGGAGGTTGCCAGTCGGTTGCGTTGGCGGCGATCAGGCGCAGACGCGAGGTGGCGGGAGCCGCTCGGAAGTGGCCGACCAGGTCGAGACCGATCAGGGTGAGGTCGGCGACCGGGAACTCAACGGCGAAGCGCTGTTCGGCCGCCAGCAGTGCCCGGCCGGACCCGCAGCAGATGTCGATCCAGGCGACCGTCGCGCCGGGGTCGGCGCGCAGGATGGCCGCCAGGTGTTCGTAGGGATCGAAGCCCAGATCACGGGCGTAACTGTTCACGCCGGAGAGTCCGCGATCGCGATTCATCGCGTTGTTGGCGACCACCGAGGACCGCTCCAGGGCGATGGTGTCGAGCAGTGGCGGAACGGGATTCGGCGGCATCGGACCATTCTCCCCGTGTCGCTGCAAGACCGCGTGTCGCGGACCGGAATCGGGGCCCGCCGGCAGCTCACGTGCCCGATCGGGGGAGAGGTCTGGAGGTTCAATACCCCCGTCCGGGGTGCTCGAAACAGTTGTCCGAAAGTTCGCTAGATAACCAAACCTTCGGCGGCTCGGCTCCGAAATCCCTTCTGTCCGGCTCATCTCGGGGCCGGGTCGCACCGTATCGCAGCTACTGGAAGGAAGCGCTTTTTCATGAGGTTGATCAGTTCGCATGGCTTCGCTCGTTCGGCGGTGCTCGCCGGTTTCGCTCTGTCGGCGATGCTGACCGGGGCGGGCGCGGCGGGCGCCGATCCGATGAGCGATCTCGAGCCGATGCTGAACTCGAGCTGTTCGTTCAGTCAGATCGATGCCGCGCTGCACGATGTCGCGCCCGAGACCGCCGCGCAGCTCGATGCCGCTCCCGCGCAGAAGAGCGCGATCCAGGCCGCCTACGACCAGCCGGTCGAACAGCGCCGCGCCGCGTTCCAGGCGCTCATCGCCCAGCAGCAGCAGATGGGCGCCAGCCAGCAGGACAGCTCCACCTTCGCGAGCCAGATGGACGAGGTCGTCGAAACCTGCGACCAGTACTGAGTCCCGAGCGCGGTCCACTCGCACCCTCGCGGTGGTGAGTGACACCCGCCCCTTACGGGCCCGGGTACGCGTGCCTGCGGAGCACGCGTACCCGGGCGCGTCGCTGTCCGGGGTGAGTCGGGTTGTTCCCGGGCGCAACGCCTGTCGATGGCCTCACGGTGCGCCGATCGCGCCGCTAGGGCAGTGCGTTCGCACGCGGATTGCGTTCCACGCTGTAGTAGGTGGGGTCCTCGCGCAGGCGCCAGTCCGGGCCGACGAAGAACCGGGCGGCCGTGTCGTCGCCGAGGGCGATGTAGCGCAGCCAGGCGACGGCGGTTCCGGACGAGCGGTACTCGCCGGGGCCGTCCACCGGTGAGAAGTGGCCGACCCCATGGGCATTGGCGATCCAGGCGGGGGCGGACATCAGGTTGTACTGCCACCACCGGACCCAGGCGAAATCGGGGACGACGAAATCGTTGTAGCCGGTGAGGAACAGGGTGGGCACCGTGATCGCCGCGCCGACGGCCAGGGGGCCGGGTTCGATCGCCAGCGCACCGATGACGCGCAGCGCCGGATCGATCGAGCCGGCTATCGGCGGAAGCAGTGCCGCCGCCTGGAGTGTGGCCTGCCCGCCGCCCGAATGACCGGCCAGCACCGTGCGACTCGGATCGATCTTGCCGAACAGCGGTGAACTGGGATCCCGGTTCTGGGTGAGGGCGGCGGCCAGGCCGATGGCGGGTACGTAGGCGAGGGAGTTGAAGAAGTCATAGGACACGACGACCACGAAGCCGTGCCCGGTCCACTGCCGGACGAGGGTGTCGTACTGGCCGGGGTTCGACAGGATTCCGCCTTCGAACAGGATCAGCGGAGCGCTGCCCAGCTCGGCGATATCGGTCGGGTAGTAGGTGTTCGCTCCGACCGGGGACTGCAGACCATAGGGAAACGCCTGCGTGCAGCGCAGATCATCGGCGTTGCCCGCCAGGTGTACCACGATGTGGGCGATCATGCCCGCCACGGATTCCTGGCACGCGTTGGTGACCGTCGGGGTCGAGACCCCGTGCGGGCCCGCCGTGTCGAACACGCTCTGCGCCGTCGTGCCCGGCGCGATGTCATCCGCCGTCGCCGCCCCCGGATGCAACCCGGCCACACCGATCGCGATCCCGAATGCCGCTACCAGGGCCGAGACACGCTGCCCCGCAATGGACTTCCTCATCGTGTCCGCCTCCCACCGGCCGGTGGTGAACCCCGGCCGCTCATTTCTGAGACCCCGCAGTCTCTGATTCGGACAGTAACCCCGATGTGGCGCACGACACAAGGGGCGCGGAAAACCGTTTCGCGCCACCGCATCGCGGTCGAGATGATTGCCGGCATGAGTCTGTTGTCGTCGTATTGGCCGGTGATGGGATTGCGGGTCCGGACCCCGCGGCTCGAATTGCGGGTGCCCGGTGACGAGGAGCTCGCGGCGCTGGCCGGCCTCGCGGGGCGGGGCGTCCACGACCCGGCGGTGCAGCCGTTCACCGTGGCGTGGACCGACGTGGATCCCGGCGAACTGCCGCGGCGCGTCCTGCACTGGCATTGGAAATGCCTGGCGGACTGGACCGTCGACGACTGGACGCTCAACCTGGTCGTCCTGCTGGACGGGGAAGTGGTCGGAACGCAGGCGCTGGCGGCGAAGAACTTCGGCGTCTGCGCCGAGGTGGACACCGGGTCCTGGCTCGGGCTGGCACACCACGGCCGGGGGATCGGCACCGAGATGCGGGCCGCGGTCCTGGATCTGGCCTTCACCGGGCTCGGGGCCCGCTCGGCGGTGTCGGGCGCGCTCGCGGACAACGCGGCCTCGTACGGGGTGTCGGCCAAACTCGGGTACGAGCCCAACGGAACCGAGGTGCACGCGGTGCGCGGCGCGCCCGTGACGCTGCGGCGGCTGCGCCTGACGCGCGAGCGCTGGGCCGCGCACCGGACCGTTCCGGTGGAGATCACCGGGCTCGCCGAATCGCTGCCGCTGTTCGGTATCTCGGCCGCGTCGTGAACCGCCGGCGCCGGGTATCCCCGGGCGGTTGGCCGCGCGGCGAACCGGCCAGCCGTTGCGCGAGGGGGTCTCTCGGGTTGTGCGCCAATGGATTCACACGGCCGGGAGCGGAAACGTAGAGTTCGGCTGCGGGTGAGCGCGCACCGATCGACGAGAATCCTTACGTGGTGGCATCGTTCGGGCCGGTTTTCGCACTCGGACCGAGCTCGATGCCCGGTCCGAAGAATCGACCAGAGCGAGGATAGACATGACGGACGCGTCAGTACCGGCCCGCGCGGTGGCCAAGCCCGCCGGGGCGGACACCGACCAGGTCGAACTGCGTCAGCTCCTGGCCGGTTTGACCGCGGTGCGCGACGGCGACTTCGGTACCCGGCTGCCCACCGACACCGACGGGCTGCTCGGGGAGATCGCGACGGTCTTCAACGGGATGGTCGACCAGCTCTCGCTGTTCACCTCCGAGGTCACCCGCGTGGCCCGCGAGGTCGGTACCGAGGGTCAGCTGGGCGGGCAGGCCGAGGTACCCGAGGTCTCGGGCACCTGGAAGGACCTGACCGACTCGGTGAACGCCATGGCCGGCAACCTCACCGCGCAGGTGCGCAACATCGCCCAGGTGACCACCGCCGTGGCGCGCGGCGATCTCAGTCAGAAGATCACCGTCAGCGCGCGCGGGGAGATCCTCGAACTCAAGAACACCATCAACACGATGGTGGGCCAGTTGTCCTCGTTCGCCGACGAGGTCACCCGCGTCTCGCGCGAGGTCGGCACCGAGGGGATCCTGGGCGGTCAGGCCGATGTGAAGGGCGTGTCCGGCACCTGGCGGGACCTGACCGACTCGGTGAACTTCATGGCGGGCAACCTGACCGCGCAGGTGCGCTCGATCGCCCAGGTCGCCACCGCGGTCGCGGGTGGTGATCTGACGCAGAAGATCCGGGTGGACGCGCGCGGGGAGATCCTCGAGCTCAAGAACACCATCAACACGATGGTCGATCAGCTCTCGGCCTTCGCCGACGAGGTCACGCGCGTGGCCCGCGAGGTGGGCACCGACGGCAGACTGGGCGGTCAGGCCGACGTGAAGGGCGTGTCCGGCACGTGGAAGGACCTCACCGAATCGGTGAACGTCATGGCCGACAACCTGACCGCGCAGGTGCGTTCGATCGCCCAGGTGACCACGGCGGTCGCGGGTGGTGATCTGACGCAGAAGATTCGGGTGGACGCGCGCGGGGAGATCCTCGAACTCAAGGAGACCATCAACACGATGGTCGATCAGCTGTCCTCGTTCGCCGACGAGGTCACCCGTGTGGCTCGCGAGGTCGGCACCGAGGGCAACCTCGGCGGTCAGGCCACGGTGCGCGGGGCGTCGGGCACCTGGAAGGACCTGACCGACAACGTCAACGTGATGGCCTCCAACCTCACCAATCAGGTGCGCTCGATCGCCCAGGTCGCCACCGCCGTCGCGCGCGGCGATCTGAGCCAGAAGATCACCGTGGAGGCCAAGGGCGAGGTCGCCGCGCTCGCCGGGGTGATCAACACGATGGTCGACACGCTGTCGGCGTTCGCGGACGAGGTCACGCGCGTGGCGCGCGAGGTCGGCACCGAGGGCATGCTCGGCGGGCAGGCGCGGGTGCCGAACGTTGCCGGCACGTGGAAAGACCTGACCGACAACGTCAATTCCATGGCCAACAACCTCACCAATCAGGTGCGCAACATCGCCCAGGTGACCACCGCGGTCGCCCAGGGCGACCTGACCCGCAAGATCGACGTGGACGCGCGCGGAGAGATCCTCGAACTCAAGACCACGATCAACACGATGGTCGATCAGCTCTCGGCGTTCGCCGCCGAGGTCACGCGCGTCGCTCGCGAGGTCGGCTCCCAGGGCCGCCTCGGCGGCCAGGCCGAGGTCGAAGGCGTCTCGGGCACCTGGAAACGCTTGACCGAGAACGTGAACGAGCTCGCCGGCAACCTCACCCGGCAGGTGCGCGCCATTGCCGAGGTCACCAGCGCGGTCGCCGAGGGCGACCTGACCCGGTCGATCACCGTCGAAGCCTCCGGCGAGGTGGCCGAACTCAAGGACAACATCAACTCCATGGTGGAGTCGCTGCGCGAGACCACCGAGGCCAATCAGGATCAGGACTGGCTCAAGACCAACCTGGCGCGGATCTCCGGGCTCATGCAGGGCCAGCGGGATCTGCACGTGGTCGCCGAACTGATCATGGACGAGCTGGCGCCGCTGGTCTCGGCACAGTACGGCGCGTTCTACCTGGCCGACGACACCGCCGAACGCCCCGAACTGCGCCTGATCGGCTCCTACGGCAGTCCGCAGGAACCCGGTGGCGTGCAACGGTTCACGTTCGGGCAATCCCTGGTCGGGCAGGCCGCCCGCAGTCGGCGCACCATCGCGGTGGACGACGTGCCCGGCGACTATCTGACCATCGCCTCCGGGCTCGGCCAGACCGCCCCGACCACGCTGCTGGTGCTGCCGATCGGCGTGGAGGACCAGGTGCTCGGGGTGATCGAACTGGCGTCGCTGCACCGGTTCACGCGTATTCACCGCGACTTCCTCGACCAGCTCATGGAAACCGTCGGGGTGAACGTCAACACCATCATCGCCAACGCGCGCACCGATGAGCTGCTGGTCGAATCGCAGCGCCTGACCACCGAATTGCAGGTCCGCTCCGAGGAATTGCAGGTCCGGCAGGAGGAATTGCAGCGCTCCAACGCCGAAATGGAGGACAAGGCGGCGCTGCTGGCCATGCAGAACCGCGACATCGAGGCCAAGAACCTCGAAATCGAGCAGGCCAGACAGGAATTGGAGACCCGCGCCCAGCAGCTGGCCCTGGCCTCGAAATACAAATCCGAGTTCCTGGCCAACATGAGCCATGAGCTGCGCACCCCGCTCAACAGCCTGCTGATCCTGGCACAGCTGCTGGCGCAGAACCCCTCTCGCAACCTCTCGCCGAAACAGGTCGAGTACGCGGGCATCATCCATTCCGCGGGGTCGGATCTGCTGCAACTGATCAACGACATCCTCGACCTGTCCAAGGTCGAGGCGGGCAAGATGGACATCACGCCCGCGCGGGTGCCGCTGCGCAAACTGCTCGACTACGTCGAGGCCACCTTCCGGCCCATGACCACCCAGAAGAGCCTGGGCTTCACCATCACCACCGCGCCCGGACTGCCCCTGGACGTGCTCACCGACGATTCGCGACTGCGCCAGGTGCTGGGCAACCTGGTGTCGAACGCGGTCAAGTTCACCGAAACCGGCACGGTGGAACTGCGTATCGAGCCCCCGCAGGCCCGTGAGCTGCCCGCCGCCATGCGCAGGCACGGCTCGGCGATCGCCTTCCGGGTCGTGGACACCGGTATCGGCATCGCCGAACACCAGCTGGAATCGATCTTCGGGGCGTTCCAGCAGGCCGACGGGACCACCAGCCGCAAATACGGCGGCACCGGGCTGGGGTTGTCGATCAGCCGGGAGATCGCCTATCTGCTCGGCGGCGCCATCACCGCGGAAAGCGTGCTGGGCGAAGGCAGTACGTTCACCCTCTACCTGCCGGTCGCGCGCCCGGACTTCCAGGAGATCGCCCCCGCCGAGCGGGAGGACGACCAGCGCTCGGCCGCGGGGCCGGAGCTCGCACCCGCCGGCCCGCTGCAGCAGCGCCGGTTGCTGGTCGTCGAACAGCGGCCGCAGGGTCTGCTGTCGCTGGTCGCGCAGGGCGCGGTGGCCGATCTGGCCGACAGCAACGATCCGCGCGGGCCGGTTCAGGTGGTGAGCGCGACGGGGGTGCAGGAGGCGGCCGCGGCCATGGCCGCGGAGGCATTCCATTGCGTGGTACTGGAATTGGACCTGCCCGGCGGCGCGGCGCTCGATTTCCTGCAGACGATGGACGGGGACGCCGCGCTGAGCAGCGTGCCCGTGCTCGCCCACAACCACCGGCTCGATTCCGAACAGGAACGACTGCTCCAGCAGCGCATCGAACGCCAGCCCCTCGAGTTGCTGTCGAGTCTGGACGAACTGCGCGAGCGCATCGCCCTGCACGTCATGGCGCAGGCGCCCGGCGACGTGGTGCCGCTGGTGCGGCGCGAGGACGCCCCGGCGGTCGCGCCGCAGCAGCCGGTCGGCGAGCTGGCCGGGCGCACGGTGCTCATCGTCGACGACGACGCGCGAAACCTGTTCGCGCTCAGCAGCATTCTGGAACTGCACGGAATGAGCGTGCTGCACGCGGAGAACGGGCGCGAGGGCATCGACAAACTGCTGGCCCATCCCGAGACCGATCTGATCCTGATGGACGTGATGATGCCCGAGATGGACGGGTACACCGCGACCGCGACCATCCGCGAGATCCCACGCTACGAGGATCTGCCGATCATCGCGGTGACGGCCAAGGCCATGCTGGGCGACCGCGACAAGAGCCTGGCCTCGGGGGCCAACGACTACGTCACCAAACCGGTGGACGCGGGCGCGCTGCTCGGCCGGATCCAGCACTGGCTCGGCGTCTGATGAACGCCGGGGACCGCGACGCCGAGACCGCCGGGGTGAACGGGATCGTAGTGAACCGGCTCGCGGCGACCGTGGAACGGCTTCGGACACAGATTCAGCAGGCCCAGTCCACCGCCGACGGGCGCGCGCTGATCGAGATGGCCAAGGGCGTGCTGGTCGAGCGCCTGCGCTGCGGGCCCGCGGAGGCGGCGCGGCAACTGGAGACGCTGTCCCGCCAGGCCGGGGTCGGGGTGCTCGAGTTGGCCGCGGACCTGGTGAACCAGGCCGCCCAGGACAAGATCAGCGAAGCCGTCGGCCAGCTGCTGCGCGGCACGAACGCTTCCGACGAGACCGCGGTGCGGCTGCGGACCGCGGAGAGCGCGCTGCTCGCCGCCAACGGGGACACCCAGCGCGCGGCGGAGTCGGTGCTCGAGCACGCGCTGTCGCCGCTGGGCGCCACGGCGGTGGTGATCTGGGCCGCGGGGGCCGACGCCTCGCTCTCGCTGGTGGGTTTCGCGGGGATCGGGGTGCAGGAGGCCGAGCGGTGGCGGTATGTGCCACCGGGATTGGCGACCCCGGCGCGGCAGGCGCTGCTGACGCGTGAGGCGGTGTGGATCGAGGATTTCGACGCCTCCCGGCTGCCGTCGATCGGTGATCGGCGCGGCGGGCGCGCGGCCATTCCGATCGGCGCGGGCGGCAGTCTGCGCGGGGTTCTCGAGGTGTGCTGGCCCCAGCCCATCGAACCGCAGCCGCCGCAGGTGCGCCGCCAGCTCGCCGCGCTGGGGGAGCTGTGCGCGCACACCTTCGAAGCGGATCCGCTCGCGGTGCAGCCCTCGGATCGGACCGACGCGGCCGGGCTGGTGCGCCTGGCCGACGGGCTGTTCGATCCGGCGCTGGTCCTGCTGCCCCAGCGCGATCGTGACGGCGCGCTCGCCGATTTCCGCATCCACCATGTGAATTCGTGCTTCGCGGACCCGGCCGGGCGCCCGCGCGGGCTGATCAACGGTGCGCTGCTGCTCGAGACGTATCCGATGGTCGCGTACGAGGGGCGCCTGTTCGAGCGGCTCGAGCACGTGCTGGTGACGGGGGAGAGCTTTCGCGCGGACCGGGTGCTGCTGACCGAGCTGGTGGACCAGGTGCCGCTGACGGTCGCGGCCGCGCTCAGCATCGGCCGGTACGACGACGCGGTGCTGATGGTGTGGCGGCTCGAGGACGACGCCGCGCGGCTGGCGGCGCTGCTGCAGCACGCGCAGCGGCTCGGCCGGGTCGGGGGATTCGAGGAGAACGCCGCCTCGGGCGAGATCACCTGGAGCGCTGAGCTGTTCGCGCTGTACGGGGTGCCCGCGGGCGCGGATCCGGTGCCGCTCGCGCAGCTGCCCGGACACGTGCACGAGGCCGATTCCGAAGCGGTGCGGCGGTTCCTGCGCACGCTGCTGCACTATCGCCGTCCGGCCTCGGGCGCGTTCCGGCTGATCCGGCCCGACAGCGTGACCAGGCACGTGCGGATCATCGCCGAACCGGTGCACGACGAGGCCGGGCATCTGCTCGCGGTACGCGGTGCGTACCAAGACATTTCGGCACAGCACTGGACCGAGATCGCGCTCTCGGCGACCCGGGACCGGCTCACCCACACCGAGGAGCACGCGGCCGCGCAGAGCAGCTTGGCCCGCCAGCTGCAGCAGGCGATCATGCCCGACGCCCAGCCCTCCACGGACGCGTTCGGCCTGCGCATCGCGGTGCGCTATCAACCGACCGAACAGGAGCACCTGGTCGGCGGGGACTGGTACGACACCATGGTGCTGCCGTCCAAGAACATCCTGGTCTCGGTCGGCGATATCACCGGGCACGGCATCACCGCGGCGACCGGAATGGTGGTGCTGCGCAACGCCCTGCGCGGACTGGCCGCCACCGGTGCGGGCCCCGGCCAGATGCTGACCTGGCTGAATCTGGTCGCGCACCACCTGACCGACCACATCCTGGCGACCGCGGTCTGCGGACTCTACGATCCACAGACCCGCGTCCTACGCTGGGCGCGCGCCGGCCACCTGCCGCCGGTGCTGATCCGCCGCGGCCGGGCCGTCAACCTGCCCGAGCTACGCGGCATGATCCTGGGCGCGCTGGCCGAAACCAGTTACGAGGAAGGCGAAGTTCGCCTGGAGCCCGGCGACACCCTGCTGCTGTACACCGACGGCCTGATCGAACGCCGCGCCGAACACCTCGACGTCTGCGTAGACCGCCTACTCCGCGTGTCCGCCGAGTTCACCGGCGGCCTCGACGATCTCCTCGATCACCTGCTCGACGGCAGCGACGCCGACACCGACGACGACACCTGCGTGGTCGGCATCCAGGTGGAACCCGGCCAGGGCCCACCGCGCTGACGCTGCGGCAGGCCACGGGCGAGAAGGCTCGTCAGGTCCAGTGGTACAAAGACTTCGGCATCGGCAGGGGGTCCGGCCGACCTACTCGAACGAAGGGGAAACGCATGTCCAATTCGCATCGCCCGTCACCACGGGCGCTGCTGTTCGACGTGCAGGGCACCGCGACGGACTTCTTCTCTACCGTCACCGGGACCGCGCGGAGCGTGGCCGGGCCGGGTAACCCGGACGTCGACTGGGCCGAGTTCGTGAACGCTTGGCGGGCAGCGTATTTCCGGGAAACCGCGCGTGCGCGGCGGGTCACCGACGAATGGGTCAGTGTCGACTCCATCTATCGGGCGACGCTCGACGAACTGATCGCCGCGCGGAACCTGAGGCTGGACGAGGACGAGCGGCGGGCTGTCAACCTGGCCTGGAAACGGTTGGCGCCGTGGCCCGATGTCGTGCCGGGTTTGCATCGGCTGCGGCGGAATCACGTGCTCGCGACGCTGTCCAACGCGGACGTCGACGCGGTCGTCAGCATCACCCGGCACGGGGATCTGCCCTGGCACGCGGTGTTCACCGCGGAGATGGCCGGGGTGTTCAAACCGGACCCGGCGGCCTACCACCTCGCGGCCCGCTACCTCGGGCTCGCGCCCTCGGAGATCATGATGGTGGCGAGCCACAAGTACGACATCCGTGCGGCGGCGCGGCTCGGGTTCCGGACCGCGTTCATCGCCCGGCCCGACGAATTCGGCGACCCTGCGCTCGCCGACGCGGAATTCTCCGACGAGTTCGATATCAACGCCGTGGACTTCCTGGATCTGGCCGACCAGCTGGGCTGTTGAACTCTCCAGCGATCTCGGCTCCCAGCGCGGCCCGCCCATCGATCACCCGCCCGGGCTCGTGCCCGGACCCCTGTTCGGGGTACCGTCCCGGACATCGGGGCGCGAGCCCGGGCGGGAACAGATCGATCGTTAGGTGTCAGTGGCGGGGTTGCGAGCAGTTCGGAGTTCTGTGAGCAAACGCGAGCGAACGTGTGTATTCCTGTTCCGGCATGGATGGTGAGGCCATGTCTGTCGGTGGCGGGGCGGAGGATGTGGCGTTATGACGCGCTTCGAGGTTCCCGAGGGGTGGTTGGTGCAGGCGTATCGGTTCGCCCTCGACCCGACCCCGGCGCAGGAACGCGCGTTCCGATCCCATGCCGGCGGGGCTCGAAAAGCCCATAACACGATGCTGAGCGTGGTCAAAGCGGTCATGGACCAGCGCGCCGCTGAACGCTCCTACGGCATCCCCGAACCCGAGCTGACGCCGTCGTTGAACTGGACTCTGGCCGGTTTGCGCAAGGACTGGAACCAGCGCAAAGCCCGGGTTGCGCCGTGGTGGGCTGAGAACTCGAAGGAGGCATACAATTCCGGGCTCGACGCTCTCGCCCGCGCCCTGGACGCGTGGAGCAAATCCCGCAGGGGCGAACGGGCCGGAAAGACCGTCGGGTTCCCGCGGTTCAAGAACGCCCGCTCGCGGCGGTCGGTGCGATTCACCACCGGAGTGATCCGTGTCGAAGCCGACCGCCGCCATGTGACGTTGCCACGGGTCGGGCGGATCAAAACTCATGAGTCGACGCGAAAGCTGCACCGGCGCATCGAGTCCGGTTCCGCACGGATTCTCTCGGCCACCCTCGCCCAGGATGCGTCCGGCCGCTGGCACGTGGCGTTCCAGACGCTCGTCGCCCGCAGCGCGGAAGTCCCCTGTCATATCGGCGCGGGTGCGCCGGTGGTCGGTGTCGACGTCGGAGTGAAGGCCGACTCCTTGCTCGTGATCGCCACGCCTGACGGCCGCGAACTCGCCCGGGTTCCAGCACCGAAGTCCCTGACCGGTGCGCGGAAACGCCTTCGGGCGTTGCAACGCCGCGCGGCCCGGCAGGTCGGGCCCTACGATCCGGCCACCGGGTCCGAACGCCAGGCGTCCAAGCGGTGGCGGCGTACCCGGGCGCGGGTCGGGCGCACGCATGCTCACTCGGCGGCGGTGCGGCGGGACGTGCTGCACAAGGCCACCACTGCCCTGACCCAGCAGCATCGGGTGATCGTGGTGGAGACGTTGAACGCCGCCGGGATGCGCGCCGCGGGTGGTGCGCGTAAACGGGGGCTGAATCGGTCGATTTCGGATGCGGCGCTTGCCGAGATCCGGCGCATGCTGACCTACAAAACGCGTTGGTACGGTTCGGTTCTCGTGGAGGCGGACCGGTTCTTTCCTTCGTCCAAGATGTGTTCCGGCTGTGGCAGGCGAAAGCCAAACCTGACCCTGGCGGATCGGACATACGAGTGTGAGCACTGCGGTCTCGTGATCGATCGTGATCTCAATGCCGCGGTGAATCTTGCCCGCCTCGGCGGGACCGGTACCGGGAGTAGCCCGGCCGCCAGCCACAGGACTGGACACGGACGTGGAGCCAGGCAGGAGCCCGCGACCACGACAGTGGTCAACGCAGCAGGCGAAGAAACGTCAACCCGGCACAACCAGATGGTTGATCGGACCGGGACTGCCGCGCCGCAAGGTACGGCTGCCTGATGGGAATCGAGCATGCTCACATTTGCTCACCAAAGGCAACGGATGCAAGATTCGACGAGCCGGGTATTCAGCGGACGGTCGGCCATCGCCCATCTGGTGCCCTCGCCCTGGGACCGGGACGAGTTCCTGAGCACGCTCGGACATTGGCGCGGCCGCCCGATCCAGCTCATGGCGGTCGAGGCCGACGCGCTGCCCGGGGTGTGGACCCCGGCGCGCGGCACGCCCTGCGGGCTGTGGCTGGACACCGAGGACGCCGACGCGGCCGGGACCACCGACTTCCACGTCGACCAGATCATCGCCCACGAGGCGGGCCACATGGTGCTCGACCACGACGCGGGCACCGACGGCATGACCGGACTGCTGCAATTGCTGCCCGACCTCGACCCGGCCACCATTCGCCGGGTGCTGCGGCGATCGGAGTTCGCCGACCACCAGGAGGACGAGGCCGAGCTGTTCGCGGACCTGCTGCTCTCGGGCGTCTCGCGCTATCGCAGCAGCCGGCGCCCTCGTTCACCGCCCAGGCGATGCGCGGGTATCACGCCACGATGCGCGAGTGCGCCGGGCAGCTCATCGAGCACTGGGACGGCTGGCCGGGGGAATGGATCGACATTCCCGGCGACACCAACAAGGTGGCCCTGGAGGTCATCGGGCGCACGGGATTCGGGTACTCGTTCGACTCCTTCGGCCGCACCGACCCGCATCCGGTCGTCGCGGCCATGCTGCGCGCGCTGACCTACATCAACCGCTCGGCGTATTCGCATCCGCTGGTGGAGCGCACGGTCTTTCGCACGCAGCGGGCCCAGCACCTGGCCGACGTCGCCTTCGTCAACGCCGAGGTCGACGCCG
Source organism: Nocardia sp. NPDC003693 (assembly GCF_053981095.1). Taxonomy (NCBI): domain Bacteria; kingdom Bacillati; phylum Actinomycetota; class Actinomycetes; order Mycobacteriales; family Nocardiaceae; genus Nocardia; species Nocardia sp. NPDC003693. The sequence continues at coordinate 183,334 of NZ_JBSFNO010000013.1, read as the reverse complement.
TCATCGCGGCCCGCCAGCGCGCGGGCGCCGGCCTGCACGACGACCTGCTCGAGCGCATGCTCACCGCGGCCGACCCCGGCTACTTCCGCAAGGCCAACTCCGACACCCTGCTCGGCGGCCGGTACCCGTTCGAGAAGGGCGAGTGGGTGTTCATCGTGCTGTTGCAGCTGCACCGGCACGAGCGGTGGGGCGCGGACCCGGAGAGCTTCGACCCCGACCGCTTTCTGCCCGAACGGATTCGGGCCCGGCACCCGGAGCTGTACCGGCCGTTCGGGGTGGGACTGCGGGCGTGCATCGGCCGGCAGTTCGCTTACCACGAGATCGTGCTGGTGCTGGCCACCATCCTGGCGAACTACGACCTGGAACCCGATCCGGACTATCGGCTGCGGGTCAAGGAGACCATCACGCTCAAGCCGGATCGGTTGCGGCTGAAGGTCTCCCGGCGCGGTTAGGGTCGCTCGCCGCGGCGCAGGCGGGCGCGCAGGGCAGCGGTCAGGGCTCGGCGATCCGAGGTCGCGGGCTGCCCGCGCAGGCGTACGCGGTGCACACCCGCCTCACGCAGGGTGCGCAACAGATCCAGTTGCACATAGGTGTCCGCGACCCGGGCGGACTCGCCGGGCTCGAGCAGGAACCACGCGGCCTGGTTGAAGTGCTCGGCGAGGCCCTCGAGCAGCGCGGCCGGCGGGTCGACGAGCGTGCCCGCGCGCAGCGCGTCCAGGGTCGCCGCCGTGCCGTCGACACCGCGGTCGCGCAGGGCGGCGGCCACCAGCTCGGTGCTCGGCTCGCCCTCCTCCGGACTGTGCAGGGCGCGAAAGAGCAGGTCCACACGCTGGGCCAAAGATGGTGTCACAGGCTCGCCTCCGCGAATCTGGCTTCGAATCGCCGCCGGGTCGTCTCGTCGAGGTCGATGCGCATCCCGGCGAGCCAGCGCCGGTACAGCGCCTCCTCCTCGTTGTCGTGGGCCGGGTCCACGGGCCGGTCCAGGTACGGGCCCAGGATGGTGACCAGCGGGCCCAGCGCGCCGCCCCGGCGGCGGTTGGCCTCGAGCAGTTGGGTGACATAGCGCCCGTACAGCGGCTGGATCGCGGCGTTCAGCCGGTGCGCGGCCGCCTGCGCGGCGGGTGTGCCCGCCTCGGCGAGATCGCCGATCTCGCGTGCGACGGTGATCAATTCGGTGATGGTCTCGGCGTCGACGTACACCCCGGGCGGTCCGGCGACGATGCCGGTGCGTTCCTTGAGCGGGGTGGGGTTGCCGCCGGTGAAGTAGACGTTCTCGGCCGATCCGGAGGTCCAGTCCAGTCCGATGTCGAGGCGGCGCAGGGTTTTCGGCGTCAGGCCGCGCGCTTCGCCACGCTCGATCTTGAGCATGGTGGGCTCGGTCGGCCCGCCGTGCAGGTGCACCTGGCGCCGCGATCGATGCATGGCGCCCATCCGGGCGAGCACGACCCGGGCCAATCGCCTGGCCGACGCGTCGTCGGGCGCGTCGTCGCCGGTCACCGTCACGGGCACGATAGTAATACGAAAATCCTGCGGAACGGAACCTTCGAAATGCGAGTAACGCCAGCCTGCACAGTCGCAAAGCTGCAAATTTGTGCAGATGTACACCGCCGATGCCATTGTAATCAGGCAATGATTTTCGTATGATTTGCGTATCCCGACACCGCGTTGCAGCCGCACTCCCGCGCGGGCCGGGAACTGGCGCTGGGTGATCGACCGCGAAGGGGGCGGTCGATCACCCACTGTCCCGGTACATTTGGCGCAGCCCCTGCTCACCGATGACCGAGGATCCGCAACTGTGCTTCTGCCCTGGGATGGTCGAATGCTCCGGGGCCACGTCCCGCGAATCCTGTTCGGCCTCTGCGCGATCGCTCTCGCCGTGCTGGCCACCTTCGCCATCGCCGAGAGCCTCGCCGTTCTGACCCGCGCCACCGGTGTCTCCGGTGTCGCCGGAACCTTCGTCACCGAGCGCTGTGATCCCGAGAGCGGGCGTCGCGCCGCGCTCTGCGCGGGAACCTTCGTCCCGGACTCGAAACCCCAGGCGGCGGCGCAGAGAACGCTGCGCGGAGGTCCCTACTCGCCCGGGACACGGGTGCCGGTGCACGCCGGTGACGATCTCTCGGTGAACGGAAGCGTCACCGCCGCCGCCGGATTGGGCTCGGCCGCGATGTTCGCCTCGTTCGCGCTGCTGATGGTGATGGGCGGTGCGATCTCCGTCTTCAAGATCACGCTGATCCAGCGCTTCGCCCGGGTCTCGCTGTACGCGGCGTCCGGGCTGTTCGTCTTCGGCGTGCTGGCCGCCGTCGCCGCGGCGCTGGCCGGTCCCTGACCGCGCCGGGCGAGCCCTCCGATATCCGGATCAGGTGGCGAGCGGGAGGGCCGGTTCGCCGGCCCGGTCCAGCTGGGCGCGCAGCCACGGTGCGGCGGCGATGGCGTCCGCGGCCAGGTGCGCGGTCAGGCTCGCCTCCGCCGGGGGAATCGGGGACGCGGGATGGGGGATGGCCAGTACCCGCATGCCCGCTCCCGCCGCCGAGCGGATGCCCGCGGGGGAATCCTCCACCGCCACACAGTGAACCGGGTCGAGATAGAGCAGCTCGGCGGCGTGCAGATACGGGGCCGGATCCGGTTTGGAGCGCGGGTGATCCTCGCGGGCCAGGATCAGCGGGAAGTGGCGGTCCAGTTCGAAGTACCGCAGCGTGGCGTGCACGAAGCGACGGGGTGAGGCCGAGACGATGCCGGTGATGGAGCTGTCCGCGGCCGCCGCGATCAGCTCGGCGATCCCCGGCAGCAGGGCCACCTGCCCGTCCCGGATCCGCGCGATCATGAGGTCGGTGCACACCTCGATCACCCGGGCCGGGGAGTCCAACCCGCAGACACGGGCGAGATGGTCGGCCCAGTCACCGTGGCCGTGGGTGCGCGCGCGATCGGAGTCGTTCCAGTCGTGCCCGTGCCGGGCCGCGTAGTCGACCCAGCACCGGTCCCACGGTTCCATCGTTCCGACCAGGGTGCCGTCCAGATCGAACAGCACGGCGTCCACGCGCCCGGTCACGCGCGACCGCCGGCGGCCGGGCCGGTCTGCCCATCGATCAGCTGATCGATCGAAATCAGTTTCAGGCCATGGGAATCGGCGAAGGCGCGCAGGGCGCCCAGGCGCATGACCGAGCCGTCGTCGTGGCAGACCTCGCTGATCACCGCCACGGGGGCGAGCCCGGCCAGGCGCATCAGTTCCACGCCCGCCTCGGTGTGGCCCTGACGGGCGGCCAGGCCGCCGGGGTGGGCGCGCAGCGGGAAGACGTGCCCGGGTCGTTGCAGATCCGCGGCGGCGGTCGCGGGATCGGCCAGCGCGCGCAGGGTGGCGGCGCGGTCGGCGGCGCTGATGCCCGAGACCACCCCGGCCACGGCGTCCACGGTGAGGGTGAACGCGGTTTCCTTGCAGTCCTCGTGGGTGGTGGTCATGAGTGGCAGCCCGAGCAGGTCGGCGCGGTCGGCGGGCATGGGCGCGCAGACGACGCCGCCGGTGTAGCGGATGAAGAAACCGAGCGCCTCGGGGCTGGCGAATTCCGCGGCCATGATGAGATCGCCCTCGTTCTCGCGATTCTCGTCGTCGACCACGATGACCGCGCGGCCCGATCGGATCTCGTGGACCGCCTCGTCGACCTGGTCGAACACGTTCACGCGGTACCGGGTGGATACCGGAATCGTCATCGTTGTGGCCTTCCGTTCGAATGGAATGGAGCGCACGACTCAGCAGACGGTAGCCGAAACAAGATCATTATCGCGGGAGCGCGGGAACACCGGCCGCACCCGTGTCCATGAAGATACTCCGTGGTCAGGGGCTATGGGCCGCGCGGTCGGCGGGGTGGGTGCGGGCGATCACCGCACGCGGTCGCGCGCTTGCGGGCAAGATTGAACCCGGTTCCCGGACAGCGATATTCGGGAACGCGACCGCGCCGGCCGGTGCGGTCGCGAGTGCTGTCGGCGAGGCGAGGACACCTGTATGAGGCTCACGCTCACCCCCATCACGGCCCATCGGTGCGAGGGCGCGCCGTGCCCGGTGCCGCTGTCGCCGCAGGCGCTGAGCCGGTTGTATCTGTCCTATCTCGATCTGACCGGCGCGAATCGGCTGCCCTCGACGCTGTCCTTCGAGGACTACTACGAGATCTGGCGCGCGCAACGGCGCGGGGAGGATCTGGTCGGGCTCGACGACGGCGCCACCCGGACCGTGCCGGGCGAGGGGCGAGAGCTGATCACCCGGCCCAATGTGCGGCTCAACGGGGTGATTCGGACGATCGTGCTGCTGGTCGACTTTCCCGACAAGCCGCACGAGGCCGCGCACGGGCCGGGGTACTACGAGGCGATGCTGTTCAGCGACAAGCTCTTTCCCTCCGGCAGCATGCGGGACTTCTATCGCGCGGTCAGCGGGTTCGACGCCGAGGCGGGGACCGGCATCGACGTGCAGGGCGCGGTCCACGGCTGGTTCCGGCTGCCGCAGCCGCTGTCCTACTACACCGACGGCAGTTCCGGGACCGGCAACGGATTCCCGCGCAACGCGGCGGGAATGGCGCGGGACGCGGTCAAGGCGGCGCTCGCCGAAGGGGTGGATTTCGGGCCGTACGACGTGCTGGGCGAGCGGATCGTGACCGCGCTGTTCATCGTGCACGCGGGGCGCGGGGCCGAGGAAACCGGCTCGGCCGACGACATCTGGAGTCTGAAGTGGGCGATCCCGGGCGCGGGGGAGCCGGTCGCGCCGAATCTGTCGGTGACGACCTTCCTGACCGTGCCCGAGGACTGCAACATGGGCGTGTGTGCCCACGAGTGGGGTCACCTGGCCGCTCGCTGGGCCGACTACTACGACACCGCCCAGGCGGCGAACTTCCGCTCGGCGGGCCTCGGCGACTACTGCCTGATGGCCGCGGGCAGCTGGGGCAACCACGGCATCACCCCGGTGTACCCGAACGGCATGCTGCGGGCCTTCCACGGCTGGCTCACCCCCCAGGTCGTCACGCGGACGACGGCCGGCATCGCCCTCGAGCCCGCGGCCGAGGGCGGCGGCATGGTGTTCATCCGCAACGCGCAACGCATGCCGCGCGAAAGCCAGTACGTGGCGGTGGAATACCGCCGCAAACGCGGCCAGGACGCCTTCCTACCCGACGAGGGGATCGCGATCTACGTGGTCGACGAGGCGATCGAGAACGTCAACGACGAGTCCGCCCTCGCGATCGAGCTGATGCAGGCCGACGGGAAGCGCGATCTGGCCGCGATCTTCCGCGGCGGCAACCGCGGCGACGCGAACGACCTGTACCCCTCCCTGGGCAACGCCACGGTCGGCAAGTCGACCCGCCCCGCCCTGAACATGCCCGGCGGCACCTGGTCCGGTATCACGATCACCGTCCACGGCACCCCGGGCGACGATCGGATGACCATCGACGTCACGATCGACTGACAGGTCTCGATCGGGTGGCCGATCTCGGGCGGCCCGTTTTGCCGGCATCGGCCGGGGTAGCGCCCGGGTATGACCGCACCCACCGCCCTCGCGCTCGTCTGCACGCTGAAGCAGTCACCGGCCGAGTCCAGCAGCGATCTGCTGGCCCGGCAGATCCTGGACGAACTGGCCGCGCACGACATCAAGGGTGACTCGATGCGGGTGGCGGACTACAACGTCCGGACCGGGGTCACCGTCGACGAGGGCGACGGCGACGAATGGCCGGTCATCCGCGCCCGTATCGTGGCCGCCGACATCCTGGTGCTGGTGACCCCGATCTGGCTCGGGCACCCGTCCTCGGTGGCCCAGAGCGCGCTCGAGCGCCTGGACGCCGAACTGTCCGAGACCGACGCCGAAGGCAGGCCCTCCATGGTCGGCAAGGTCGCGGTGGTCGGGGTGGTCGGCAACGAGGACGGCGCCCACAAGGTAGTCGCCGACACCTTCCAGGGCCTCAACGACATCGGGTTCACGATCCCGGCCCAGGGCTGCACCTACTGGACCGGAGAAGCCATGGGCAGCACCGACTATCGGGATCTGGACACCACTCCCGAGGAAGTCGCCTCGAACACGGCCGCCCTGGCACGCAACGCCGCCCACCTGACGGGGTTGCTGCGCAACGCCGCCTACCCGCCGTACGCGTGACCGCGGCGGGTAGCGAATGCGACTGCGCCACAGTGTTCCGTACGAGGCAGGCTTCCGGCGCATCCGCCGCGGGCGCGGATTCGGCTACACGGACGCCGACGGTGAACGCATCACCGACCCGGCGACGCTGGAACGTATTCGCGCCCTGGTGATTCCACCGGCGTGGCGGCGCGTGTGGATCTGCGCGAAACCCGACGGGCATATTCAGGCGGTCGGGGTCGACGCGGCGGGGCGGCGGCAATACCTGTATCACGAGCAGTGGCGGCGCGAACGAGACGAGGAGAAGTTCGACCGGGTTCTCGATATGGCCGGGCGATTACCAGAATTGCGACGGCAGGTGAAAGGGGATCTGGGAGGCCGGGGACTCCGCAGGCGCCGGGTCGAGGCCGTGGCGATCGACCTGCTCGATCGCGGGGTGTTCCGAATCGGTGGTGAGGAGTACCTGGCGGAGAACGGCAGTCACGGGCTCGCCACCCTGCTGTGCGAGCACGTGCGGGTGTCGGGGGATGAGATGCTGTTCGACTTCGAGGCCAAAAGCGGTGTTCGGCAATCGATTCGACTCAGCGATCGAGAACTCGCGAAGGCGGTCGCGGCGCTGCTGCGCGGGGCCGAGCCCGGGCGACGGCTGCTCGTGTTCCGTGCGGCGGGCGAAACACACGAGCTGCACGCCGAGCACATCAACACGCGGTTGCGGGAACTGGTCGGTGAAGAGTTCAGCGCCAAGGATATTCGCACCTGGCAGGGAACCGTGGCGGCTGCGCTCGCCTGCGCGCGGTCGCCGGAGCCGGAGTCGGAGGCCGCGCGTAAACGGGCGGAGAAGCAGATCATGACGTCCGTGGCCGACGCGCTGGGTAACACCCCGGCCGTGGCACGCGCCTCCTATGTCGATCCCCGGGTGTTGACGGCGTTCCGGCGAGGAACCACGGTCGCGGCGGCGGTGCGCAGGGCCGACCGCGGCGGCCGTACCGCCGACGAACGGCGCGAGCTGATCGATCGGGCGGTCATCCGTCTGCTGCGCCGGACTCGGTGACCGATACTCAGGCCGAGCCCTCGCGGCGTTCCAGGCCGACGGCGTCGGTCAGTTCGGTGCGGTGGCGGTCGAGTTCGGGGTAGGTCGCGCTCAGCTCGCCCATCAGGTCGCCGAGGGCGTCGGCCAGGGCGTTGAGTTTCTGCTGGGTAGCGTTGTCGGTGCGGGCCTGGGTGTTCTGCAGCAGGGCCACCAGCAGGAAGGTGATGATCGTGGTGGCGGTGTTGATCACCAGTTGCCAGGTGTCGACGCTGGGCAGGAACACGAAGCTGGGGACCCACACGACCACGAGCACCACGCAGAACGCGAAGAAGCCGGCGCGGGCGGCCAGACCGCTTGCGGCGGTGGCGAATCGATCGAAGAACGAGAGGTGGCCCGAGACATCCGAGGGCATCACCTCCGCGTGTTCGCCGTGATGGTCGTCGTGGGTGCCGCTCATCGCATCACCTTCCGAGAACGCGGGCGCGAGTCGCTCGCTCGGTCGCGATGGCAGTACCACCGCTAGCGTCCGGCAAACCGGTTCGGCCTCCGGCGGGCCCGCCGGGGTGACCGGTGAACGGTCACCCCGGCGCGTCGGCGTGCGGGTTGTCGGCCCGGCCGATACGTGGGGTCACACGCCGGGGCGGGGGACGTCGCCGGGCCAGGCGCCGGTCTCGTGGCCGCGCTCCTCGATGAACTGCTTGAAGCGCTTCAGGTCGCCCTGTACGCGGCGGTCCAGAACGCCGAGTTTGTCGCCGACGTTCTCGACGAAGCCCTCCGGGTCGATGTCCATCTGGGTGATCACGCGGGTCGTGGTGTCGTCGATGCGGTGGAAGGTCACCACGCCGGCGTGCTCGGGGCCGCTGTCGGAGCGCCACGCGATGCGTTCCTCGGGGTGCTGTTCGACGATGGTGGCGTCGAATTCCCTTTCCACCGGACCGAAGTGGACCTTCCAGTGGGTGTGGGTGCTGTCGATCTGGTCGACGCGCTCGACACCCTCCATGAAACGCGGGAAGGACTCGAACTGGGTCCACTGGTTGTAGGCGGTGCGGATCGGCACGTTGACGTCGGTCGATGCGGTAACGGTACCCATGGGGGACCTCGCTTCCTGTGTCACGGATGCCGAGGTTCGGCATCAACCGCGTGCTACCCCGGGGGTTCACACGCAAACACGGGGGCGGTGTCAGCGGGCGCGTTCGGCGCGTTCGAGGCGGGTGAAGGCCTCGGCGGGGGTCAGGGGGTCCGCACCGAGGAAGCCGGGGGCGGTGTACTCCAGGAGGTGGGATTCGGCGAGGCCGCCGATGTCGATGGGGGTGAAGCCCGCGTCGCGGATCAGTTCGGTGACAACGTCTTTGGCGAGTTCGTCGTCGCCGGCGAAGAACATGGCCACCGGATCGGCCAGGCCGGCCTGGCCCTGCCTGCCCAGGCGCAGCAGGTCGCCGGCCAGGAAGTGATTGAACGCCTTCACTATTCGCGCGCCGGGCAGGCGTTGCTGTTGCAGCTGACTGCCGGTCAGGCCGGCGGGCAGCTCGATCGGCACGATGTCGGTGAGGGTGAAGATCATGGGGTTGGTCGGATCGATGACGATCTTGCCGGTGAGATCGAGGCCGTGGGCGAGCGCGACGTCGGCGACCCGGTCGAACGGCACCGCCAGCACGATCACGCGGCCGTGGTCGATGGCGTCGGTGACAGACCCCGCCCGCCCACCGGCCCCCAGCGCGGCGTCCGCCGCCCGCTCGGGGTCGCGCCCCGCGAACAGGACGTCGTGCCCCGCGCCGCCCAGCAGCCTGCCGACCGCCGACCCGACCGCGCCCGATCCGATCACTCCGATTCTCACCCGAACCCCCTGGTCCGTAGCCGTGGTGGCAAGTCCGGTGGTCCGCTCCCGAAGGAACGGACATTCCGGTCTCGATGCACCGAAGGTAGGTCGCCCCTACCCCCTGCTACCTCACCCATACCGGGTGAATGCCCCCGCCGGGGGGCGCGGGGGAGCATCACCGTCGAAGCGGCACCGCACCGACCTCGACCCGGACCTACTTCACCCCGATCGGCTTGCCGAAGAACGAGCCGAGCGTCTCGCCGAGGGTCTGGCCCAGCAGACCCAAACCCTCGGGATTCGTTGCCATCAGCGGGGTGTCGGAGACAGCGCACCCGGGGGCGGCGGGCTTGCCGTCGAGGCGGTCGCGCAACCACAGCAGTGCCGTGGTGGAGCCGGAGATCTCGGTGGTCACGTGCTCGCCCAGATGCTCGCGCGTGTACTGGACGCGCGCGGCCGGGTCCTGGCAGTAGGTGTCGACCAGGGTGTTGACCGGTCCGACCGGAATCAGCTCGTCGGGATTGGCCTGCCAGATGAACATCGGCATGTCCGGGGTGGCCTTGCCCATCCGGGTGCGGTCGAGGGTGTCGCGCACGATCGGATTGCGCATCGGATCGCCCTCGGGCACCCGCAGCATGCCCTTCATGTTCGCGAAGGGGAACAGCGCGGTGTTGTACTGCACGCACAGCCCGCCCTTGACGACCTGCAGCGTCTGTCCGAGCAGGTCCAGGTTGCTGTTGAGCAGCGCCCCGAACTCCGGGTACTCGCGGCCGAGACCGATGACGGCGGAGAAGATCATGCCCGCCCAGATCTGACCGTTGCCGATGTCGAGCAGGGGACCGAAGTCGGCGGGCACGCCGCCCTCGGCCGTGCCGACCACGTTGAGTTCGGGTGCGTAGGAAGCCTTCAGCTCGGCGGCGTGCCCGGTCGCGATCGCGCCGCCGGAGTAGCCGTACATGCCGATCCGGGTGTCCGGAGCCAGCCGCATCGGCTCGAAGTCCCGGGCGGCGCGAATCCCGTCGAGGGTGATCCGCCCGGCCAGCGGCCCGGCGCCGAACGCGCTGTCGGGTCCCTGATAGTCGGGAATGACCACCGCCCAGCCCTGTTGGATGGCCGCCTGCGCGATGACGAACTCCAGCGGCGCGACGATCTGCCCGACGGCCGCGGCCGCCGACCACTGCTGCACCGCATAGGAGGGCGCGCAGTAGGCGGCCAGCGAATCCTCGGCCACCTGCATCGAGACGAGCTTGTCGGGTGCGGACCCGCGCGGTTTCAGCACCGTCGCGACGGCCGGAATCGCCTCGCCGCGAGTGTTGTTGGAGCGGAACGACACCTGCCAGGCATCGACGTTGAGCGGGATCACCCCGGCGTTGGCCACGTTGACCTGCCGCGCGGCGATGATCTCACCGGGCGCCTTGCTCGCCACCACCTCGGGGGACGGCCGATAGAAGCCCGGATCCAGTTCCGGGGGCACCGCGAACGCCGGTGCGGGCGCGACCGCGACGGGTGCGGACCCGCCCGGCTCGCCCGTTGCGGTCGCGGTGGTGAACGTGCCCGCCACCGCGGTGAATGCCAGGGCCGCCACGGCCACACGGCCCGGCAGCGACGCGCGCAGCGCCATAGGTCGACTCCATCTGCTCCATGTGAGACCACACTGACTCACATCGAAGGCAGATTATCTTGTACATCACTGTCTAGCAAGAGCCGTCCGAGACAGTGTGCCGCAGTGTTGCCGGTCTCCGTTCCGGCTGCCCCCTCATGGCGCCCGGAACGGAGACCGCGCGTGTCAGAGCAGCTTCCAGTCCTCGAGGCCGTCGTACAGCGGAAGGTCGCGGGCGAGCGTGGAGACCCGCCCGCGCAGCGCGTCGAGATCGGCTCCGCCCGCCAGTGCCGTGGCGATGATGTCGGCGACCTCGGTGAACTCGGCGTCGCCGGTACAGCGGGCAGGTCTTCGGACTCGGGGGCACCGGCCCCGTACGGGGTCCACCTACTGGCCGTCGCTTCCCGGACGCGGGGTCCAGTGCGTGTGACGGCGGTCGTTCCTGCTCACTGCTGCGGGGCAGTCCCGGATTCTCACCGGGTTCCCTCTCACCCGCGGTGGCGTCACCGCCGCGCGGGCTTCGACGCGCGCGATGGGGTCAGGGGCTCCGTGGGCCACATCGCGAGCGAACCAGCTGCGCCACCAGGATAGGCATCGGTGTTCAGTGGCCGGTGCCGGGGGCGTCGCGACCGCCCGGCTCGTGCGCGCCGCCGCGCGCGTAGGTCTCCTCGGGTTCGACGGTGATCACATCGACCACCGCGACCAGTCCGGTGGGAACCACCGCGGCGTCGAAGTGTTCGACGTTCGGGACGAACACCGCCGCGGCGCCGGTGCGGTCGACCGCGACCCGCAGGCGGTGCACCCACTCCTGGGTGTGGGCGTCGAACACCAGGATCTTGGACAGGTCGTACCCGAGCCGGGCCGCGGTGCTGCGGATCAGGCGCTCGTCCCACGGCTGCCGCCCGCCGGAGACGTCCTTGTTCAGGAAACCCAGGGCCTTGGGGCATTCGAACATCACCGGCACCCCCCACCCGAGGCGAGGGGCCGTGGATCCTCGTCGGCGCGCATGCGTTCCATGTCCGGTTCCTTCGGTGTGGATTCATCGAGTGCGCCTGTCGCGCCGAAGATTCGACAAATCGGACGAACCGCTCCGGCGCTGGTCGCTGTATCCAGCGTGCCGCCGCGACCTGCGGCGGACTCACACAATCTGTGGCAGTCTCGATACCGGGGAACCGCTTGAATCGAGGCCGTGATGAGTGAGGAATCGGCTGGAGTCGGCTCGCGAGTCGCGCAGGGCCGCAAGCTCCGGGGGTGGACCCAGGCCCGGCTGTCCATGGAGACCGGACTGTCCACCTCGTTGATCAGCGCCGTGGAACAGGGCCGGCGCGCGGCCACCCCGGCCTTCATCGCGGCGAGCGCGAAGGCCCTGCGCACCAGTACCGCCGAACTGCTGGGGCAGCCGTTCGCGCCGACCAGCGTGGAGGATCGGGAACTGCACGGCGCGATCGCGCTGCTGCGCAACGAACTCGCCGCCTACGACCTGGCCGACTCCGACATCGAGGTGCGCCCGCTCGCCGCGCTAGCCGACGCCGCCATCCGGGCCCGCCGGTACCGGCGCGACGCCGCCGCCCCCAAACTGGCCGCGCTGCTGCCCGCCCTGCTCACCGAAACCCGAGTCCTGGTGCACCGCAGCCACGGTCACGACCGCGATCGGGTGTTCGTCGTGCTGGCCGAGCTGTACTACAACGTGCGCAGCCTCGCGCACAAACTGGGCTACGTGGACCTGGCGGCCAGCGCCGTGGATCGAATGACCTGGGCCGCCACCGCGAGTGGGGATCCGCTGTGGATCGCGGCGAGCCGGTTCCATCGCGCGAGTCTGCTGACCAACGGCGGTGACTGGAAGACCGCGCTCGTTTTCCTGGAGCAGTGCCGCGCCGATCTCGAGGCCCTGCTGCGCGCGGGCACCGACGGAGATCTCATCGCCTGGGGCGGGCTGCATCTGCAGTCCGGGCTGGCGGCCGCGCGGGCCGGGAACCGGGACCTGGCCGATTCGCATCTGGCCGAGGCCGAGTCGACCGCCAAACGCATCGGGCACGATCGCGACGAGGTGCTGGTCTTCGGCCCGACCAACGCGGGCATCTGGTCCGTGGCGCTGGCGGTGGAGCTGATGGACGGCGGGGAAGCGCTGAAAAGAGCCGAGGGACTGTACATTCCGGCGGGCACCCCGCGCTCGCGGTCCGGGCACCACTACATCGATCTCGCTCGCGCCTACCTGCTGCACGGTGACCGCGCCATGGTGCTGGACGCGCTGCACACCGCCAAGGGCATCTCGCCCTCGCTCACCCGCTACCACCCGATGGTGCACGAGACCATTCGCGTGCTGGCCCGGCAGGATGCCCGGCGCACCGATGGAATTCGCGGTTTCGCGGCCTGGTGCGGGGTGACGGTGAACGGCTGAGCGACCCCCGTACACACCTGTGCCCGAGCCGCCCCCGGAAGGTGGGGCGCTCGGGCACAGGCGATTTCAGTGGTTAGGGGTCAGCGCACCGATCGTCGCGTGACCAGGTTGACCAGGAGCAGCAGGATGACGGCGCCGCCGAGACAGGTGAAGAAACTGAACCAGAGACCGCCGCCCTCGACGTCGACATCGAAGAGCTTGAGCAGGAAGCCACCGAGCAGACCGCCGATGACACCGACGACGATGTTGAGCAGGATGCCCTGCTGAGCGTCGGTTTTCATGATCTTGCTGGCAATCCATCCAGCGAGACCGCCAATGATGATCCACCCGAGAATACCCAGACCGAGCATGATGTTTCTCCTTCTATCAGCGTCGCCGAGATCGCCGGCGCTCACTTCCTCACATACCCGCCGCGGGGGAAACGATGCGGGGGTACCGCAGAATCCCGGGTGGCGCGCTGCGTTTCAAGCTCCGAGCAGGGGGAATGCCGGGAGCGACAAGATTGCGATCGAAGGAGATGCTCGGTGTCCATCGCGCTGGGAAACCCGGACGGATCGGCGCTGGAATGCGTCGCGGTGGCGTTGGGATGGGACGCATCGGACCTCGATCTCGTGGTTCACCCCGACGGCACCCTCGAACCGGGGGTGCGGGTCGACTTGAACGTTGCCGCACTGCTTTTCAGTGCTGATGATCAGTTGATGGACGCCGTGTACTACGGGCAACTCTCCTCGCGGGACGGGTCGGTCCGTCACACCGGAGACAATCTGACCGGTGAGGGGGCCGGCGACAATGAGGTCATAGTCCTGGACCTGGCTCGCCTGGCCCCGGAGGTCACGACGGTCATCGTCGTGATCACATCGTACTCCGGTCAGAGTTTCTCGAACATCGCAAACGCGTACTGTCGTCTGCTCGATGCCGGAACCGATACCGAGATAACCCGGTACCTGCTCAGCGGCGGCCCGCACACCGCGCTGGTGATGGGCAAACTCGAACGCACCCCGGGGTTCTGGGCGTACGAGGGCATCGGCGTCGGCATCCCCGCGCTGCACGCGGCCGAGGCGGTGCCGTACGTCCTGCAGTACCTGCACAGTCAGGCCGCGCAATGATTTCCACGAACGGAAATCGACCCCGTTAGGTTTCCGAAATCCCGGGTATCCGAAGAGTACGAAGACGATCCGTAATAGCCGGTGACGCCGGGTATTGGACGAAGGATTCGATATGAGAACATATCGGGACGACGGGAGAACGCGCGTGGTACGCAGCTCGGGTGGTATCAGCATTCTTGGTGTGCTGGTCTTGGTTTGGCTGCTGATCGGCGCCATTGCCGCAGGCCAGCGCGATTACTTCGACAACGCGCCGACAAACTGCGCGAGCACCGGAACCATCGCGGTGACAATTCTCGCCGGTCCGTTGAATTACATGGGCGTGAATCCGAAGATCGACGACTGCAACGTCGACGTTCCGCAGCCCAGTCCCTAAATAACGGCGACCGGCCGCAGCCCGGATCGTTGAACGCGCGAACGCCCACCCGGTGAGAGTCGGCAGCCATACAGCTTCGGCAATGGCCTGCCATTCTCGCACCGGGTGGGCGTAGCGCTGCGTTGGCCAGGGCCACAGGGAAAGCCGTCGAGCGTCTCGACCGGGTCCTTGCGTCTGTTCAAGAGCGCGGACTATAGTCCGTACACCTGTCCAGACAGCATTGGAGTGGTTCATGGTTCTCCCGCCCGCAGACAGCTCGCGGCTCTTGATCGGCGGCAAGCTGACCACCGGCGGTGGCGGTGAATTCGTCACGATCAACCCCGCGACCGAGGAGGCGTACGGGTTCGCGGCCGATGCCGACAAGGCGGATATGAGCGCGGCCATCGAGGCCGCGCGGTCGGCGTTCGACAGCACCGACTGGTCGCGTGATCACGCCTTCCGGGCGCACTGCCTGCGCCAGCTGCGCACCGCGCTGCAGGCCGACATCGAGGACCTGCGCGCGCTGACCGTCGCCGAGGCGGGAGCGCCGGTCATGCTCACCCGCGGCCCGCACCTCGAGGGCCCGGTCGCGGATCTGGAGTTCTCCGAGCAGCTCGCCGAAAGTTACGAGTGGGAAACCGATCTCGGGGTCGCCGCGCCCATGGGTATCCGCAGCCGGCGCGTGCTGCAGCGCGAGGCGGTGGGCGTGGTCGGGGCGATCACGCCGTGGAACTTCCCGCACCAGATCAATTTCGCCAAGCTCGGACCGGCCCTCGCGGCCGGAAACACCGTGGTGCTCAAGCCCGCTCCCGACACCCCGCTGTGCGCGGCGGCGGTCGGGGCCATCATCGCCGAGCACACCGACTTCCCGCCGGGCGTGGTCAATATCGTCACCTCGTCCGATCACGAGCTGGGCGCGCAACTGTCCGGTGATCCGCGCGTGGACATGGTCACTTTCACCGGGTCCACCCAGACCGGGCGCACGGTCATGATCAATGCCGCTGCCACGCTGAAGAAGACCTTCCTCGAGCTCGGCGGCAAATCCGCGTTCATCGTGCTCGACGACGCCGACATCGGCGCGGCCGCGGGCATGGCCGGATTCTCGGTCGCGGTGCACGCCGGGCAGGGGTGCGCGCTCACCACGCGCCTGCTGGTGCCGCGCGCGTCCTACGCCGAGGCGGTCGACGCGGCCGCCGCGGCGCTGGGCCGCATCGTCCCCGGGGACCCGGCCGCACCCGGGACCATCTGCGGGCCTTTGATTTCCGAGCGGCAGCGGGCCCGGGTGGAGCGCTATCTCGATATCGCGCGGTCCGAGGGCGGGCGCATCGTGGTCGGCGGGCGCCGGCCCGCCGCGCGGGACCGCGGGTTCTTCATCGAGCCCACCCTCATCGCCGACGTCGACAACGCCGCGACGGTCGCGCGCGAGGAGATCTTCGGTCCCGTCCTGGTGGTGATCCCCTACGACGGGGACGAGGACGCGATCCGTATCGCGAACGACTCGCCGTACGGGTTGTCGGGCGCGGTCTGGGGCACCGATCCCGAGCGGATCGCCCGGGTCACCGCGGGCGTGCGCACCGGAACGCTGAGCGTCAACGGCGGGGTCTGGTACGCCGCGGACGCGCCGTTCGGCGGCTACAAGCAGTCCGGCATCGGCCGGGAAATGGGCGTCGCCGGGTTCGAGGAGTACCTGGAAACCAAACTCATCGCAAGCATGGCCTGACGCACGTCGTCCGGGAAAACCGCACCGTCACATCATGTTTCACGCACGCAGGAGCTGAACTTGTCACGCTTTACCGGAAAGTCCGCCATCGTCACCGGCGCCGCCCAGGGCATCGGCGCCGCCTATGCCCGGGCGCTGGCCGCCGAGGGCGCGAAGGTCGTCGTCGCCGATCTCAACGCCGAACGCGGCAAGGAGGTCGTGGAATCCATCGCCGCCGCGGGCGGGACGGCGATCTTCGGCGAGGTCGACGTGGCTGACGCCGAATCTGCCACCGCGCTGGCCGATCTCACTCTGCGTGAGTTCGGCGCCATCGACCACCTGGTGAACAACGCGGCGATCTACGGCGACATGAAGCTGAATCTGCTGCTCAGCGTCGACTGGGACTACTACAAGAAGTTCATGAGCGTGAACATGGACGGCGCGCTCATCATGACGCGGGCGGTGTGGAAGCACATGCGCAAGGCCGGTGGCGGGTCGATCGTGAATCAGTCCTCGACCGCGGCGTGGACGTACTCGAGCTTCTACGGTCTGGCCAAGGTGGGGGTCAACGGTTTGACCCAGCAGTTGGCGACCGAGTTGGGCGGGGCGAATATTCGGGTGAACGCCATCGCTCCCGGCCCGATCAACACCGATGCGACCAAGAACGTGACGCCGGACGTGATCGTGGAGGACATGGTCAAGCGGTTGCCGCTCAAGCGCATGGGCACCCCGGAGGATCTCGTCGGCGCCTGCCTGTACCTGCTCTCGGACGAGGCGTCGTGGGTGACCGGGCAGATCTTCAATGTCGATGGCGGGCAGGTCTTTCGCTGATGACGACACCGGAGAACACGGTGGCCCCGGAGGGGCCCGCGCCGCGCGTCGGTTTCCTCGGACTCGGCAACATGGGCGCGCCCATGGCCGAGCGCCTGCTGGACTGGGCCGGCGGCCTGACGGTGTGCGATATGCGCGCCGACGTCGTGACACCGTTCACCGAACGCGGCGCGCAGTTCGCGGCCAGCGGCGCCGAACTGGCCAAGACCTGCGAGCTGATCTGCGTCGCGGTCGTCAGTGACGATCAGGTGCGGGCGGTGGTCGACGGTCCGGACGGCGTGTTGCGCACGGCGGCACCGGGGCTGGTGGTGGCCGTGCACTCGACCATCGGCGATCAGCTGGCCGAGGAACTCGCCGCGCGCTGTGCCGAATACGGGGTGGAGTTCGTCGACGCGCCGGTCAGCGGCGGCGCGGGCGGCGCCAAGAACGGCCGGCTCGCGGTCATGGTCGGCGGTACCGACGCCGCCTTCGCGCGGGTGCGCGCGCCCTTCGCCTGCTTCGCCGACCTGGTGGTGCACGCCGGCCCGGCCGGAGCGGGCACGCGAATGAAACTGGCGCGCAACCTGATCCACTTCGTCGCCTTCACCGCCGCGACCGAGGCGCAGCGCCTGGCCGAGGTGGCGGGGCTCGACATCACCGTGCTGGGCAAGGTGGTGCGGCATTCGGACGCGGTGACCGGCGGACCGGGCGCGATCATGCTCCGCGATCACACCGGCGAGATCGCCGAGGGTGATTTCTGGCTGCCGATTCTGCGGCACGTGCGGAATCTGGGGGAGAAGGACCTGGCGCTCGCCCTCGAACTGGGTGCGCGCCTGCGGGTCGAGCTGCCGCTCGGGGAGCTCGCCGTAGCACGACTGGGACCCGGACTCGGTGTGCCCGCGGACAATTCGACCAGCGAGAAGGAATAGTGATGAGCGATCAGGATTCGGTGAACGGCCAGGAGGCGGCGAACGGGCAGTCGCGCCGCGAGCGCGGACTGGCGAAGATGTCCGAGGTCTACGGCTGGGAGTTCCAGGACGGCCCCGGCGAGCATTTCGCCGTCACCGCCGACCATCTCTTCGCCGACATCTGGTCCCGGCCCGAACTGTCGGTGCGCGACCGCCGCCTGCTGCTGCTGGGCGCGCTCACCGCGCAGGGCCTGTTCGACGTGGCCTCCATCCAGGTCGGCGCGGCCCTGCGCAACGAGGAGCTGACCCCGGAACAGCTGCGCGAGATCGCGCTGTTCCTGTGCCACTACGTGGGCTGGCCGAGCGGAACCAATCTCGACGGGGTGGTCGGCAAGGCGATCGCCGACCACCGGAAGGCCACCGCCAAGTCCGGTCAGTAGCGGATCAGGCTGCGCCCGAAGGGGATCCCCGGCTGCGATCGAGCCCCGTCCCGGTCGTGGACGGGGCTCGGGTGGCGAGCGGTCAGGGCTGATCGGTGAGATAGCCTCCGCGCGCGAAGAACTCGGCGACCGGGGGCTCGGCGCCGTCCGCGGTGCGGACCGCGGTGATGTTCAGGGCATGGTTGCCACCGCGGAAGGCGGCGGGGCCGCTCACCACCGAGGCCTGGCCGTCGAGCACGACCACGCGGCCGGGTGTCCCGCCGACCGGGTAGTCCGAGACGCGGGCGGACAGGATCTCCACGCGCTCGCCGCGGTAGAAGCTGTAGGCGCGGGGGTAGGGGGCCGAGAGGGCGCGGACGAAGCGTTCGAGATCGGTTGCGTCCCATGACCAGTCGACACGGCTGTCGATGTCCGCGCGCTTGTGGAAATAGGTGCGCTCGGCCATGTTCTGCGGGCGCCAGACCGCGGTGCCCTGCTCCAGCGCGTCCAGGGCCTCGTGCACGGCCGCCGGAATCAGATCCATGCCCGCCAGCACGAGTTCGGTGCCGGTCGCGGCCGGGCCGATGGGCACGGTCTTCTGGATGAGAATGTCGCCGGTGTCGAGGTTTTCGTCCATCCGGTGCACGGTGAGCCCGGTCTCGGTGGCGCCGCTGATGAGCGCCCAGAGCACGGGGGAGAAGCCGGTGAACTTCGGCAGCAGTGAGTCGTGCAGGTTCAGCGTGCCGTGCGGGGGCATGGCGTACAGCT
Organism: Nocardia sp. NPDC003693; assembly: GCF_053981095.1. Lineage (NCBI taxonomy): Bacteria > Bacillati > Actinomycetota > Actinomycetes > Mycobacteriales > Nocardiaceae > Nocardia > Nocardia sp. NPDC003693. Next base: position 164,331 of record NZ_JBSFNO010000013.1, on the reverse strand, counting down.
CGGCGGGCATCCAGGTGTACCAGCTGTTCACCACGATGACATCGGGTTCGGCGCGCTTGACCAGGTCGATGGTCTCGGTATCGGCACGCTCGGTCAGGTGGACGGGAATTCCGTGCGCACGCGCCAGCTCCTCGACCGAGTCGTTCCAGATCGCCTTGTACGAGGACGCGCTCGCCGGATGGGTGACCGAGAGCACCACCTCGTGCCGCGAATCCAGCAGGGCCTGCAGGGTTCTGCGCCCCCAGGTCTGAAAACCGAACGTGACCACCCGCATTCGGGCACCTTTCTGTCGAGGGATGAACTAAGGGTAGCCTCACTAACTGCTCGGTGTCTCGAGTACGTGCGTGGCCTGCGCGAGTGCCGACGCGGCCGCTCAGAACAGGGCGATCCACATGGCCAGGGGCGCGTTGACGAAACCGTGCACGGCGATGACGAGCCACGGATTGCGATGGCGGGACCAGAGATAGCCCAGGAACAGGCTCTTCACGCCGATGACCGCGACGACCGCGGCGAGATCGAGCACCGGCCCGTCGCCGCCCAGGATGGCCGCGTGCCAGGCCGCGAACACCACGCTGGTCGCCAGAATCGCCGCCCAGCGCCCGTACAGCGATTCGAGCCTGGTCTGCAGCCAGAAGCGGTAGAAGACCTCCTCCAGCACCGCGTTGATCACGAAGACCGCCGCGATGGTGACCGGATCCGGTAGCGAGTCCGGCGCGGCGGGGTCCAGCGCGTAGGTGATCAGCACGAACGCCGCGACCGCGGGCAGCGGGCGGAGCCAGCGCCCGGACAGGTCCGTGCGCGTCCACTCGCGCCAGGTCACCAGGCGCAGGGCCAGCGGAAGTATCAGCAGCAGTACGGCTTTCAACCCGAGGAACCAGAGGTCGTCGCCGCCGGCCAGGTGCAGGCCCGCCGCGAAGGCCACGGCCAGCGCCGCCAGTGACCAGGTCTGCTGGACGCGGACCCGGGGGTCGAGGTCCGCGAACGGGTCCGGTGCGGGGGTGCGCGGCGGGATCAGCCGGGCCAGGGCCAGCCCGGCGGCCGCGGGCAGGCCCAGCAGCCAGATCGACCAGGTGTCGGTGTCGTCCGCCGAGAAGCGCACCTCGGTGTTGCCGGTGACGATCAGGATCGTCAGCGCGCCGAGGAATGTCGCCGTCCCGGCGGTCAGCAGTGCGGTGCGAGTTCGCGAGCCGGTAGTCACCGCGCCCACGCTACCGACGACGGCGCTGCGGCCGCGACACGCCGACGGCTGCTAGCGTGCGGCTATGCAGAACAGTGTGACGGTGCGAATGGCCGCGCCCGCCGAGGAGATCTGGGCTCTGGTCAGCGACATCACCAACACCGGCAAGTTCAGCCCGGAGACGATCGCGGCCGAATGGCTCGGCGGCGCGACGAATCCCGCTGTCGGGGTGAAGTTCCGGGGCCGGGTCAACCGGAACGGGTGGGGGCTGAAGTACTGGACCGTGTGCCGGATCATCGCCAGCGAGCCGGGCCGCGAGTTCGCGTTCACCGTGCTCGGCCCGGGCGGGATGGGCATCAATACCTGGCGCTACGAGTTCACGCCGGTCGAGGGCGGCACGGACGTGACCGAGTCGTTCCACCTGCATCAGGAGACGCTGCCGGTGAAGCTGTACTGGCTCGCGGCCGGCTGGACGCGCGGCAAGACGAACCTCGATGGCATGCGCGAGACCCTAAACCGGATCAAGGCCGTCGTCGAGAAGTGAGGGGCGTGCCCCTGTGCGGTCGTGCCGATGGGCGTCGACGGCCCGGGCTGCGGTGCTATCGGCGGTGCGATGTGCGGGCGGTCGTCAGCCGGTTCGAAACCGGTTCGGCAACATGCCCTGCGCTCGGCGGCGCAACCGCGACGCGATCGGCGTGCGGTGGCCCGGCGCCCGGATGGCGAAAGCGGTCGGCGGCATTCCCGGTGCGCCCGTGGGACGAGCGCGACCACCACGCGTGCGGCCTATGACGCCGGGGATGCCGCGCTATCGGCGGTGTGGGCGTGGACAGCGCCGAGCGGGGTGATCCGCACGCGATTGTCGTGGAAGACCGCGCCGCCCTCGTAGTCCGAATCCCGTTCGGCGATGGTGGCATTCACGGTCGAGCCGCCGCTGAGTTTGGCCCAGCGGCCCTTGGTCGTGGCGGCGACGCCGGTCCGGACCCGGTCCGAGACCTCGGCGACCGCCTCGAACGAGCCCCGGTCGTTGGCGACGAGAATCGGTGTCCCGTCGGTGATTCCGCGCGCGGCGGCGTCGTCGGGATGCAGGGTGACGCGCGACTCCCCGGCGCGGCGGCGCAATTCCGGGTTCGCGCCGAACGTGGAGTTCAGGAAGTAGTGCGAGGCCGCCGAGATCAGCACCAGACCGTCGCCGGGATCGGCGGGCGGGGTGTAGCCGGGCAGCGGATCGTGCCCGGCGGCCAGGGCCCGGGCGGACAGGAACTGGAGCTTGTCGGCGGGCACCGGTTTCGGGGTGATCTTGAGGAAGCCGTCGGCGCGCAGGCGCGCGGTGTCGTGGCCCGCCAGCAGCTGTTCGGCCAGCGCCTCGTCCGAGTCGTACAGGGCGGGTTCGGTCAGCCCCATCCGGTGCGCGAGGCGGCGGAAAGTCTCGGTGGTGGACAGGCATTCGCCCGGCGGCGCGACGGCCGGATCGTTCCACACCAGGTAGAGGTGCCCGTAGCCGGCCAGGACGTCGAGGTGCTCGGGCTGCATGGTGGCGGGCAGGATGATGTCGGCGTAGTCGGCGGTGTCGGTGCGGAAGTGTTCGAGCACGACGGTGAACAGATCCTCGCGGGCCAGCCCCGCGCGCACCCGGTTCTGATCCGGGTTCGAGCCGACCGGGTTGGCGGCGATGACGAACAGCGCCTTGACCGGTGGATCATCGACCTCGGTGAGCGCTTCGCCGAGCCGGGTCATCGACAGCGTGCGCACCGGATGCGGCAGCAGGTCCATGCGCAGCAGCGCCGGCTCGTCCAGCTGGAAGTGCCCGCTGGTCGAATAGTGCAGTCCGCCACCGGGAATGGCCCAGTCACCGGTGACCCCGGGCAGACAGGCCAGCACCCGCAGGGCCATGCCGCCGCCCGCGTGCCGCTGCATGCCCTGCGAGGCGCGAATGGCGGTGGGGCGGGTGCGGGCGATGCGCTCGCCCAGCGCCACGATCGAGGCGACCGGCAGACCGGTGATCCCGGCGACCCGCTCGGGTGTGAATTCGGCTATGCGGTCCCGGAATTCGGGCCAGCCGACGGTGTGGGCGTCGATGTACCCCTGATCCTGCGCGCCGAGTCCGACGATCACGTTCAGCAGCCCCAGGGCCAGCGCGGCGTCGGTGCCGGGCAGCGGGGCCAGGTGCTCGTCGCAGCGTTCGGCGGTCTTGGAGCGGATCGGATCGATCGCCACGGTGTACGCGCCGCTGTCCTGGATGAACTTCCACACGTGATGCCCGGAGGTGAGCGGGTTCGTGCCCCACAGCAGGATCAGCTCGGAGTGGGCCAGGTCCTCGGGATCCATGCCGCCGGACCCGCCGAGGGTGTACTTCAACCCGGTGGTGCCGGCGATCGAGCAGATGGTCGCCTTGTGCAGGCTCGCGCCGAGCACGTTGAACAGGCGTCGCCCGGCGTAGCCCTCGAGGCCCTGCAGGTAGCCCAGACTGCCGGTGCCGTGGAACGGCCAGATGGCCTCGCCGCCGTGTTCGGCGATGATGCCGGTGAGGCGCTCGGCGATCTCGCCGAGCGCCTCGTCCCAGCTGATTCGTTCGAACCGGCCCTCGCCCTTGGCGCCGACCCGGCGCAGCGGATAGCGCAGGCGTTCGGGTGAATGCACCTGTTCGAGGTAGCGATTCACCTTCACGCACAGCGCGCCCCGGGTGACCGGGTGTTCCTTGTTGCCGCGCAGTTCCACCGCGGCTCCGTCGCGCACGGTGACCACCCAGGAGCAGGCATCCGGGCAGTCGAGCGGGCAGGCGCCGAGGACCTTCATGATCACGATCGTAGGACCCCGGCCGTTCCGGGGCGCGGCGTGCGGGGTCCTGTCACCGGGCCGCCACGCCTACAGCGGCGTCACGTACGCCCCGGAGATCCCGCCGTCCACCAGGAACTGCGAGGCCGTCATGAAGGACGAGTCGTCGCTGGCCAGGAACGCGACCGCGGCGGCGATCTCCTCGGGTTCGGCGAACCGGCCCACCGGAATGTGCACCAGGCGCCGCGCTGCGCGCTCGGGATCCTTCGCGAACAGCTCCTGCAGCAGCGGGGTGTTGACCGGGCCGGGGCACAGCGCGTTGACGCGAATGCCCTGGCGCGCGAACTGCACGCCGAGTTCGCGGCTCATGGCCAGCACCCCGCCCTTGGACGCGGTGTAGGAGATCTGCGAGGTCGCCGCGCCCATGACCGCCACGAACGACGCGGTGTTGATGATCGAGCCCTTACCACGCACGAGCATGTGCTCGATGGCGTACTTGCTGCACAGGTACACCGAGGTCAGGTTGACCTCCTGCACCCGGCGCCACGCCTCGAGCCCGGTGGTGAGAATGGAGTCGTCGTCCGGCGGGGAGATGCCCGCGTTGTTGAAGGCGATGTCCACCCCGCCGTAGGTGTCCGCGGCCTGCTGGAACAGGGCCCGCACCTGGGTCTCGTCGGTGACGTCGACCTTCACGTACAGCCCGTCGACCTCCGCGGCGGCGGCCTGTCCCGAGGTGGCGTCGATATCGGCGACGACGACCCGGGCGCCCTCGGCGGCGAAACGCCGGACCGTGGCCAGACCGATCCCACTGCCGCCGCCGGTGACGACCGCTACTCGATCCTGTAAGCGCTGCAACATATCTCCTCTGGTGCTCGGTGGGTGGATCAGTCGGTGGCGATGAAGACGTTCTTGGTCTCGGTGAACGCGCGCGCGGCGTCCGGCCCGAGTTCGCGGCCGAGGCCGGACTGCTTGAAACCGCCGAACGGCGTCCAGTAGCGCACCGAGGAATGCGAGTTCACCGACAGGTTCCCCGCCTCCACGGCCCGGCTCACCCGCAGCGCCCGGCCCACGTCGGAGGTCCAGATCGAGCCGGACAGGCCGTATTCGGTGTCGTTTGCGATGCGGATGGCGTCGGCCTCGTCCTCGAAGGGCAGCACCGCGACGACGGGACCGAACACCTCTTCGGTCAGGACGCGATCGGCCGGGCCCTGCGGGAGGACGACGGTGGGGGCGAACCAGAACCCGGGCCCGTCCGGGCGGTCGCCGGTGAAGGCCACCTTGGTCGAGGGTTCGAGGAAGCTCGCCACCCGCTCGCGGTGCGCGGCGGAGATGAGCGGTCCCATCTCGGTGGACTCGAGCGCCGGATCGCCGACCCGCACCCCGCGCACCGCGGGTTCGAGCAGTTCGAGGAACCGATCGAACACACCGCGCTGCACCAGGATTCGCGACCGCGCGCAGCAGTCCTGCCCGGCGTTGTCGAACACCGCGTAGGGCGCGGTGGCCGCGGCCTTCTCCAGATCCGCGTCGGCGAACACGATGTTGGCGCTCTTGCCCCCGAGCTCGAGGGTCACCCGCTTCACCTGCTCGGCGCAGCCGGTCATGATCTGCTTGCCGACCTCGGTGGAACCGGTGAAGACCACTTTGCGGACGGCGGGGTGGGTGACGAACCGCTGACCGACCACCGAACCCTTGCCCGCGATCACCTGGAAGACGTTCTCCGGCAACCCCGCCTGGACCGCGAGCTCGGCCAAACGCAGCGCGGTGAGCGGGGTCAGCTCGGCGGGTTTGAGGACGACGGTGTTGCCGGCGGCCAGCGCGGGACCGAAGCCCCAGGCGGCGATGGGCATGGGGAAGTTCCAGGGCACGATGATGCCGACCACGCCCAGTGGTTCGCAGAAGGTGACGTCGATCCCGCCCGCGACCGGAATCTGGCTGCCCAGCAGGCGTTCCGGCAGTCCGGCGCTGTAGTGCAGCACGTCGCGGGCGTTGCCCGCCTCCCAGCGCGCGTTGCCCAGGGTGTGCCCGGAGTTGCGGACCTCGAGCCCGGCCAGGTTCTCGAGATCGGCGTCGACGGCGTCGGCGAAGCGGCGCAGCAGCCGCGCGCGATCGCCGGGCGCGATGTCCCGCCAGCCCGGCGCGGCCCGGTGCGCGCGCTCGATCGCGGCGTCGGTCGCGGCGAGGTCGGCCGCCTCGACGGTCGCGATGACCTTCTCGGTCGCGGGGTTGATCACCTGGGATGTCGTCACCGATCGCGCTCCTGTCCGTATGTCGTTGCCGCCGCTACCAATGCCCGCATGAGCCGATGATCGGTCAGATCCGCCTCCGGGTGCCATTGCACACCGATCAGGAAGGATTCGCCACGCGATTCGATCGCTTCGATGGTGCCGTCGGCGGCGTGTGCGGTGGCGCGCAGCGGTTCGGCGAGTCGTTCGATGGCCTGATGGTGGTGGCAGTTCGCCTTGACCTCGGGGCCGATGATCGCGGCCACCAGACTGCCCGCGACGGTCGTGACGCGGGTGGCGCCGAAGACCCCGGGCGTGCGGGCGTGATCGGTGTGCCCCAGCACATCCGGCAGATGCTGCACCAGGGTGCCGCCCAGCGCCGCGTTCACCAGTTGCAGCCCGCGGCACACCGCCAGCACCGGAATGCCCTCGGCCCGAGCCAGTTCGAACAGCGAGAACTCCGATTCGTCGCGTTCGGGCCGGGTGCCGCGGGTCGCGGGATCGGGGGCCGCGCCGTAGCGGGACGGCTCGAGATCGGCCCCGCCGGTCAGGACGATGCCGTCGAGGCGGCGCACCAGTTCGCGCCGCGCGGTCCCCACGGGCGGCAGCAGCACAGCGGTGCCGCCGGCGTGTTCGACCAGATCGACGTAGTCCCGCGGCAGCAGCGCGCATTCCTGATCCCAGACCCCGTAGCGAGCACGCTCGGAGTACATGGTCAGGCCGATCACGGGCCGGAAGGCAGGCGCTCGCGGATCGCGCACCGCCGCTGCGGCTTCCGCGGTCACGGGTGCGCTGCCGGGGTCAGAGCCGTTCGAAGCCACGCACACGCTCCCAGTCGGTCACGGCCGCGTCGAAGGCGTCGAGTTCCACCTGCGCGGCGTTGCGGTAGTGGCCGACGACGTCCGCGCCGAAGGCGGTCTGGGCGGCCTTGCTCTCGCCGAACAGCAGGGCGGCCTCGCGCAGGGTGCTCGGCACGCGGGGGCGGTCCGAGCGGTAGGCGTTGCCCCGGAATTCCGGTTCCAGGGGCAGGGCGTTCTCGATGCCGTGCAGGCCCGCGGCGATGGCCGCGGCGACCGCGAGGTAGGGGTTCACGTCCCCGCCTGGTACCCGGTTCTCGAAGCGCAGCGACGGGCCGTGACCCACCACGCGCAGCGCGCAGGTGCGGTTGTCCCGGCCCCAGGCGATGGCCGTCGGTGCGAAACTGCCGGCCTGGAAGCGCTTGTAGGAGTTGATGTTCGGCGCCAGCAGGCAGGTGAACTCGCGCAGGCATTCGAGCTGACCGGCCAGGAAGTGCCGCAGGATCGCCGACTCGCCGATCGCGCCGTCGCCCGGGAAGACCGGATCACCCGACTCGGTGCGCAGGCTCAGGTGGATGTGACACGAATTGCCTTCGCGTTCATTGTATTTGGCCATGAAGGTGAGGCTGCGCCCCTCCTGGGCGGCGATCTCCTTCGCGCCGGTCTTGTAGATGGTGTGGTTGTCGCAGGTGATCAGCGCCTCGTCGTAGCGGAACGCGATCTCGTGCTGGCCGGGATTGCATTCGCCCTTGGCCGATTCGGAGTACATGCCCGCGCCGTCCATCTCGGTGCGGATGCGGCGCAGTAGCGGTTCGATCCGGGTGGTACCCAGCATCGAGTAGTCCACGTTGTACTGGTTGGCCGGGGTGAGATCGCGGTAGCCGCCGCGAAAGGCCGCCTCGTAACTGTCGTCGAAGACCAGGAACTCGAGTTCGGTGCCGACGTAGGCGCGCAGGCCGTGGGCGGCCAGGCGGTCCAGCTGGGCGCGCAGCACCTGGCGCGGGGACGCGGTGACCGGGGTGCGGGCGGGCTCGACCTGTTCCACGTCGCACAGCACCAGCGCGGTGCCGGGCAGCCACGGCACCAGCCGCAGGGTGGCGAGATCGGGGCGCAGCACGAAATCGCCGTAGCCGGTGTCCCAGGAGGACATGGCGTACCCGTCCACGGTGGCCATGTCGACGTCCACCGCCAGCAGGTAGTTGCACGCCTCGGTGGCGTGGTCGAGCACCTCGTCGACGAAATACCGTGCCGAGCAACGCTTTCCCTGGAGGCGACCCTGCATGTCGGTCATGGCGACCAACACGGTGTCCAGCGTCCCCGCCTCGATTCGCTGCTTCAGTTCGGCAACACTCAGCATCCCGGTTCGCATCACGACCCCTCTCGGCGGCAATGCCGATCACGCTAAGCGAAGTCCGGGCAGTCGGCTGCCCGAACGCGCGATGCGCTCGGCGGCACCCAGTCTGGCCGGTGCCGCGCGCGCCGGCGCGATGCCACACCGGAGTGCGCCGGGAGCAAGGTCGATCATTTTCCTGAAAGTTCGCTGCGGCGGTCGTACCGTAGTGGAGGGCAGAAACACCCTGCCGCACAGAAGGTTCCGCTGGTCGGTGGTCCAGCGGTTTTGCTTTGCTCGAGAATGCACCGTCAGCGTTGTGATACAGGGCCAGGGGGTTGCTGTGCAGCCGTTCGAACTTCCCGACTTCTACATGCCGTATCCGGCCAGGATCAATCCCCATCTCGAACAGGCCCGCGCGCACACCCGGGGGTGGGCCGCGCGGATGGGCTTCTTCGAACCGCAGGGGGGCCATCACATCTGGGACGAGACCGACCTGGAGCGGCACGACTACGGTTTGCTGTGCGCGTACACCCACCCCGACTGCGACGGCGCGGAACTGGACCTGATCACCGACTGGTACGTGTGGGTCTTCTACTTCGACGATCACTTCCTCGAGCTGTTCAAGAAGACCGGCGACACCCGCGGGGCCCGGGACTACCTCGAACGCCTGCGCGCCTTCATGCCGCTGGACAGCGTCGAGATGCCCGAACCGACCAACCCGGTGGAGCGGGGCCTGGCCGACCTGTGGCCGCGCACCGTGCCGAGCATGTCCCTGGACTGGCGGCGGCGTTTCGCCACCACCACGCAGGCGCTGCTCGAGGAATCCCGGTGGGAGCTGGCCAACATCACCGAGGGCCGCATCGCCAACCCCATCGAGTACATCGAGATGCGGCGCAAGGTCGGCGGGGCGCCCTGGTCGGCGAACCTGGTGGAACACGCGGTGGCGGCGGAGGTTCCGGCCGAACTGGCCGCGACCCGGCCGCTGCGCGTGCTGTGCGACACCTTCGCCGACGGCGTGCACCTGCGCAACGACATCTTCTCCTACGAGCGCGAGGTGCGGTCCGAGGGCGAGAACGCCAACGGCATCCTGGTCGTGGAACGGTTCCTGGGCTGCGAGACCCAGGCCGCCGCGGAGATCGTCAACGATCTGCTGACCTCGCGGGTGCAGCAGTTCGAATACACCGCGCTCACCGAATTGCCGCTGCTGTTCGCCGAATACGGGGCCACGCCCCGGGCGCAGCTGGCGGTCGCCGCGTACGCCAAGGGGCTGCAGGACTGGCAGGCCGGTGGGCACGAATGGCATCTGCGCTCGAGCCGGTACATGAACAAATCGGGCAACCGCAAGAGCGCGACCGCCGCCCTGGCCACCGGGCTCGCGCCGAACGGGCTCGGGATGTCGGCGCTTCGCCTCACCCCGGGCGCCCTGGGGCTCGGCCCCCGCGTGCGCAGCTTCGCCCACGCCCCGGAGCCGGTCGGCCCGACACCGCTGCCGGAGATCTACATGCCCTTCACCCTGCGGCTCAACCCGCTGGTGGACCGCGCGCGCGAACGCACCGTGGAGTGGGCGCGCGCGATGGGCATGCTCGAACCCGCGCCCGGGATCGAGGTGAACATCTGGTCCGAGCGCGACCTGCGCGATTTCGACTTCCCGCTCTGCGCGGCCGGATTGGACCCGGACGCCACCGGCGACGAACTCGACCTGTCGAGTCAGTGGCTCACCTGGGGCACCTATCTCGACGACTACTACCCGGCCGTCTTCTTCCCCGCCAAGAACGTGGTCGCGGCCAAGGCGCAGGGGGTGCGGCTGGCCGAGTTCATGCCGGTCGAGGGGGTGGCCGCCGAGCTGCCCGCCAATCCGCTCGAGGCCGGGCTGGCCGATCTGTGGTCGCGCACCACCGCGCCCATGGACGGCGCGCAGAAGCGGGAATTCCGCACGGCCATCCAGAGTTTCCTGACCGCCTCCGAATGGGAGGTGCTCAATCACACGCTGCACCGCATCCCCGACCCCATCGACTACGTCGAGATGCGCAGGGACACCTTCGGTTCGGACCTGACCAAGTCACTGTCCCGGCTCTCGCACGGCAATCTCGTTCCGCCGCAGATCTACCGGACCCAGACGCTGTCGAACCTGGAGAACACCGCGGCCGACTACGCCGTGCTGCTAAACGATCTGTTCTCGTATCAGAAGGAAACCGAGTTCGAGGGCGACTTCCACAACGGCGTCCGGGTCATCCGCAATTTCCTGGGCTGCGATCGGGATCGGGCCGTCGCCGTGGTCAACGACCTGATGACCGCGCGCATGGAGCAGTTCGAGCGGGTGGTGAGTGTCGAGTTGCCCACGCTCTACGAGGAATACGAGCTCGAACCCGACGTGCGCCGGGTGCTCGATCGGCGCGCGCGGGAACTGCAGGACTGGCTGGCGGGAATCCTGCACTGGCACCTGGAATGCCGGCGCTACGGCGAGGAGCAGTTGATCGCGCGGTACCGTCCCGCTCCGCCGATGCCCGCCGCCCCGGTGACCCCGGGATTTACCCGGCCGTCCGGACTCGGCACCACCGCGTACCGGTTCGGTGCGGCGCGCGCCGTGCACAGCTGAACCGGCGACGACTCCGGGCGGCTCGAACCGGGCCGCCCGGAACGCCGTATTGCTCCGGGGACCCGCGGTGCGGTCGCTACCCTGGAGGCTCGACGGCGGAAGGTGGGGGAATCAGGTGAATACCGGAGCGGTATCGGTGGCCTTGCCGATCGCGCTGGCCGTGATCATGTTCGGGCTGGGATTGTCGCTGACCATCGACGATTTCGCGCGTGTCGCGCGGCATCCGAAGGTGGTCGCGATCGCGCTGATCTGCCAGGTGCTGGTGCTGCCGGCGCTCGCGTTCGGGTTGATTCTGGCGTTCGATCTGCCGCCGTTGCTCGCGGTGGGCATGATGCTGCTCGCGGCCTCGCCCGGCGGGGCGTCGGCGAATCTGTTCAGCCATCTGTTCCGCGGTGATGTGGCGCTCAATGTCTCACTGACGGCGGTCAATTCGGTGATATCGGTGGTCACCATCCCGGTGCTGGTGAACTTCGCCATCGACTATTTCGAGCCGGTCGACGACACCGGTGCGATCGGGCTGCAGCTGGGCAAAGTGGTGCAGGTCTTCGCGGTCGTGCTGGTACCGGTGGTGCTCGGCATGATTCTGCGGCGGGCGGCCCCGGGGTTCGCCGAGCGCATGGACAAGCCGGTGCGGATCGCCTCGGTGGTGCTGCTGGCGCTGGTCGTGGTGGTGGGCGTGAGCGCCGAACGGTCCGACGCGGCGGGCTATCTGCGCCAGGTCGGCGCCATCACCGCGCTGTTCTGCCTGCTCAGTCTGACCACCGGATATTTCGTGCCGCGCCGGCTCGGTATCGGGCGGCGCCAGGCCATCGCGTGCTCGATGGAGATCGGCATCCACAACAGCGCCATCTCCATCACCATCGCCATCAGCGTGCTGGACAGCACCCAGATCGCCGTGCCGGCGGCGGTGTACGCCATTCTCATGACGCCGATGGCCGCGGCCGTCGGCTGGCTGCTGACGCGCTCGCGGCACCCGCGGCACGACGCGGCGGATCTGCAACGCGCCGATTCCTGAAGGAGGCCGGGGACTTACGGGCGCGGGCTGGCCAGCCGGGTCGGTTGCAGGCGGCCCCGCAGGGTGACCGATTCGCCGAGGTCCCAGTGCTTCTGCTCGGCCGCGTCGGCCGCGGCGACGGTGTTCTCCGAGGCCAGCACGCGCGCGTCGTAGGACTTGGCGAGCTCGCACAGGCGCGCGGCCTCGTTGACCGCGTCGCCGATCACGGTGAACTCGTAGCGGCGGTGCGCGCCCACGTTGCCGGCGACCACCCGCCCGGCGGCGACACCGATGGCGGCATCGAATTCGCGGGCGGCGCCGGTCAATCGGGCACGGATGGCGCGGGCCGCGGACAGGGCCGCGGCGGCGGGGTCGGCCAGTGGCGCGGGGGTGCCGAAGACCGCCAGGGCCGCGTCGCCCTCGAACTTGTTCACCAGGCCGCCCGCCAGCTCGACCTCGTCGACCACGATGGCGAAGAACTCGTTGAGGATGGTGACGATCTCGGGGGCCGGGCGCGAGGCGGCCATGGTGGTGGAGCCGATGATGTCGATGAAGATCGCGGCGGCGTAGCACTCCTCGCCGCCGAGTTCCTGATTGCGTTCGAGGGCCGCGGCCGCGACATCGTGACCGACGTGGCGGCCGAACAGGTCGCGGATCTGCTCCCGCTCGCGCAGGCCCTGCACCATGCGGTTGAAACCGCTTTGCAGTTCCCCCAATTCGGTGCCGTCGTAGACGGTGACGGCGGCATCGAGATCGCCGTTCTCGACCCGGCGCAGCGCGTTGCGCACGCCCCGGATCGGGGCGACGGTGGCCGCGAGGGTCTGGGCCATGAGCAGGCCGCCGAACACCAGGGTCGCCCCGCCGAGCGACAGCACGCAGACCGCGAGCCGCGCGGTGCTGATGTCCATGCCGCACAGCGCGAGCAGCGCCACCACCATGAGCAGCGCGACCGGGATACCCGAGCCCAGCAACCAGACCAGCGCCGAACGACCGAACACGCCCACGCCGCGGGCCTGCCGGGACGGGGTCGCGTCCAGGACCCGCGCGGTCACCGTGCGCAGCGCGAACTCGGCGACCAGATAGCTGTTGGCACACACCACGATCGCGCTGAACCCGATGCCGAGCAGGAACTTCGGGACGAAGACCGGGTCCATGAACCCGTACAGCGGGGTCAGCACCGCCATGCCGCCGAGCCACAGCGCGGCCTGCTGGAAGGCCAGCCGGCGCGGCACCCGCGCGGCGGCCCGGCGTTCCTTCTCGTCGGGCACGTGATCGTCGTCGGTGGCCCACCGCAGTGTCCGCACACCCCACACCGTGCCCCAGGTCATGCCCACCACCAGCGCGAGCGCGGCGTACAACGGCGTGGCCAGGAAGTTCAACAGGATCAGGTCCCGCGTGAACACCGACGGACCGGGCAGCACCGCCCCGATCAGCGCGATAGCCACCGCGATCCCGACCAGATTGCCCAGGATGAGCGGCACGGTGAGCAGCGTCTGCACGCGCACCCGCCGCGACAGCGCCCCTTCGTTCGCGGGCCCGAGCAATCGCGACCCCCACGGCGCCGACCCCAGCGCCCTGCGCTCCCCGCCATCGACCATGCGGCCAGCCTAGGGGAAATGCCGTCCCGACGACCGCTCCAGCTCGGTGCCGGCCCCGCTCGCCGGTTGCCGACGTGGATGGCTGCTCCGAAGGGCGGAGGGGTGGAGCCGCCACCCGATCCCGGCATCGAGCAAGGGCGTCCTGTGGATCACGTGACCAGGCGTGCCCGGGTCAGGTGATGTATTCGCCGACCAGGTCACTGTTCCGACGCGATGCGGCGTCGTTGATCCCGATGATGTAGCCGTCGGGGTCGGCGAAGTAGAACTCGCGGGTGCCGGTGTGGTCGGTCGAGGGACCACGCAGGACGGTTGTGGCTGCCGTGCAGGTGTCGAGCATGGTCTGGAAGTCGCTGACTTCGAGGTAGAACATTCCGGTGAAGCCGATCGGTTTGCCCGCGAGTTCGGGGAGCCAGTTCTCCAGTTGCGTGTTCCGGTAGAGCATTCCGCAGAATTGGCCGTCGAAAAGGAGCATGTGGATGTCCTCGGGGCCGGCAGCGGTGCGGCTGTCGACGGTGAATCCGAGTTTCTCGTAGAACGCCTTGCTTGCGGCGGTGTCCCGCACGCCGAGACAGGGTGCGAATGCCATTCGGTGTCTCCTTCCCGGAACGAATTGTTTGTCGAGGTTGGGCGTCAGTTGAGGTGTTTGATCAGGATGGCGTACTCGCCTGCCAGCCTATGGGCCGTCCACCCTTGTGCCTGGTAGAGCCGTTGGGCGGGTCGGTTTTCGCGATGTACGCCCAAGGTCAGAGCGGGCAAGCCCGCCGCGGCGGCGGTGTCCTGGAGGCGGCTCAGCAATGCGGTTCCCAGCCCCTGCCCGCGTGCGGTCGTGGTGGTCGCGATGGTCAGTTCCGGGGTGCGGTCGTCGATGAATGCCGGTGAGGCGATCGAGCGGTCGAACAGACGGATCCACACCGCGCCGAGGGGTGTGCGGTGTTCGTCCTCGGCGATGATGCCCAGGTCGGTGGGCAGCCCCCAGTCCGCGACGTAACGGTAGGAGTCGGGCGTAACGGGCAGGTCGTCGACGGTGAGCATGTGCCCGGAGGCGTGAGCGGCTTCGATCAGCATCCGGGTCAGGAAGTGCTGGTCGTGCGATGTGCTCTCGCGCAAGGTGAATCGGGAGGTGAGCATGGTGACCTTCCTGATCAGGGACGGTCCGGTGAGTGCTGGACAAGGGGTCGAGAATTCACCGGACCGTCGCGGTGGGCCCGTGGTCAACGGGCTTAGGGGGATGTCGGGCGGAGGCGTTGCTGGAGGCGCGTGCTGTGTTGCCCGAACTCGGGGTCGTTCAGGGGCGCGTTCACGAAATCAGTGCACCGTAGTCGCCGCTGGAGCCGGGATTCGAGGCATCCGATACACAGGATCGTCTCGGGCCGGGCTCCCGCGTGAGACCAGAGATCGTCGTGCACGGTGTACCACTCGTCAGGTCCCGAGAGCGGCGCGGTCAGCAGATCGCAGTCGTGGCAAGGGAATTCCTCACGCTCGTGATCGTGGACAGCCCCGATGACGCGCCGCGGGATCGCTGATCGGAGTCGGTGGATCGCGTGCGCCAGCACCCGGGCTGCGGCGGCCACGGCGCCGACTACGCTGTCGTGCGCCGTTGCACGCTGCCCTTCTTCAGGCACGAGGTGCACACCTTCATCCGCACGGGGGTGCCGTCCTTGATGGCTCGGACCGGTTGGATGTTCGGGTTGAACCGGCGGCTGGTGCGTCCTTTGACGTAGCGCTGCTGAGCGCGGCGCCCGGCGCGGGCGACGCGTTTGCCGAAGCCGGGTTTCTTGCCGCACACATCGCAGTGGGCAGACATGGTCTCTCCTGTTCTCGAAGGTGGTCGCCTCCGGTTGGGTCGGCGAGTACTCAGTCTCGAATCCGGGTTTCGTGCGCACGACATGATTCGCTCTCGGTCTCTGACCGCGATTCGCCGTTCTACCAGCCGCAATGTGGTCGGTGCGTGGTCTCAGTAGCGGGCAGGGTCGTGCGGATCGCACGATGTCGCGTGCACGGTGCACGATGCTCAGATCCATCCGCGTCTCGTTGCGATCGCGAGGGTTTCGATGCGGTTGCGGGTGCCGCTCTTGCGGTTGATCGCCGCGAGCCGGTTGCGGATGGTTCCCGTCGAAAGATGTAGTACCGCACCGATTTCCTGCGGGGTGAGCCCCCGTGCGGCCAGCCGCAGGATGTCGATGTCGCTGTCGCTGAGCGGATTGCCGGGCGTGCGCAGTGCTTCGGCGACAGCGTGCGCTTCGATCACCTGTTCGCCGTGCGCGACTCGGGACACGGTGTCGGTCAACGTATCCAGAGACGCGCCGCGGCTCAGCAGACCGTCGACCGGGACCGTGAGCGCCCGCTGCAACAGATCCGGACGGTTCGGTGGGGTCACCAGCACGATCCGGCACCGCGCCAACGCCGACCGTAGGCGCTGCGCGGTCGCGATCCCGTCCACCCCGGGTAGATCGGCGTCCAGCACCGCGATGTTGGGATCGGTGCGCAGCGCGCACGGGGTCACTTCCTGCCCGGTACTCACCTGCGCGACCACCTGCACGCCGGGGATGTCGGCCACAGCCGCGGCCATCGCTTCACGGGGCAGGCGCAGAGCGCCGGCGATCAGCACTCGAATCATGGGATTTCCATTTCGCCAGGATGTCGAAGTGATTGGGGGAACTGCTCTTCGAGGTGAGTAGTCCTTCCCCGCTACCGGTTCGTAGCGGGGAAGGACCGCATCAGCCTCGGGCTTGTGGGCGGGGCAGGGCGAACATCAGCGCCCACATCAACACCAGCGCGCCGATGACGTACCAGAGCGCGGTGGCGAACGCCTCGCTCACCGGGGTGCCGTGGCTGCCCGCCGGGGCGTGCACGAAGTAGGCCACCGAGGACACGGCGATACCCAGCGCCGTCCCGAGCTGCATCGCGGTGTTGAACACACCCGATGCGGCACCCATATCCGCCGGATCAACCTGACCGAGAGCCAATCCCGCCAGACCCGCGCCGATCATGCCGAACCCGCACCCGAGCGCGAGCATCGGCGCGACCGCCGCCGCGAACGGCACCTCGATGCCTCGCGCGGTGACCAGCAGGTGGTAGCCGAGCAAGGTGACGGCCACCAGCAGCGCGCCCGCCTGGGGTACCCGACGTGCGTGTGCGAGAACGAGTTTGGAGGCGAGCACCGCACCTGCCATGCCGCCGATCGCGATGGCGGCCGCGGCCGGGGCGAACCGGGCAGGTGTGAGTCCGAGGCCGTCCTGCATGAACAGCGTCCAGGTCAACAGGAACACCCCCGAGACCAGGCCGAAGATCAGCTGCGCGCACACCCCTCCGGTGAAGGATCCACTGCGGAACAGGGTGAGCGAGACCAGCGGTGAGTCGTTCGCCGCGGTCTTGACCCGCTGCTGTGCCACGAACACCGCCAGCATCACGAGACCGCCGGCCAGCATCAGCACACTCCACGCGGGCCACCGCTGCTGTCCGCCCACGGTGAGCGGGTACAGGATCAGCAGTAGCGCCGAGCTGCACAACACGATCCCGAGCGGATCGAGTCGCCGTGCGTGCGGGTCACGCGATTCGGGGATGGATCGCAGTCCGAGTGCGAGGATGAGCGCTCCGATCGGGATGTTGATCAGGAAGATCGAGCGCCAGCCCAGACTGAACACATCCATGCCGGTGAGTACTCCACCCAGCACCGGGCCGAGGATCCCGCCCAGGGACATGATCAATCCGTACAGGCCGAACGCCTTGGCGCGCGCGGCGCCGTCGAAGTTCACGTACAGGGTGGCCAGCACCTGCGGCACCATGACCGCGGCCGCCACCCCCTGTAGCGCGCGGGCCGCGATCAGCATCGCCGGTCCGCTCGCCACCCCGCACAGCAGCGAGGCCGCGGTGAACGCGGCGGTGCCGAGCAGGAACACGCGTTTGCGGCCGTAGAGGTCACCGAGACGCCCGCCGGTGATCAGCCCCAACGCGAACATCAGGGTGTAGGCGGCCGGAATCCACTGCACCGCAGCGCTCGTCGCGCCGGTCTCGGACTGGATGGTCGGCAACGCGGTATGCACGATCGAGCCATCGAGTGCGTTCATCAGCTCCGCGACCAACACCACGACCAGGGTGATGGCCAGAGCTCGCCCCGCGGCGGCGCGCACGGTGGTGGAGTCGAGGGTTTCCGAAGACACGAAAACCTCCTGTTCTGAGCAATCGGAAGAAGTACGGGCAGGCCAGGGCCACGCACGCCAACTGCACACAGCAGGGGTGGGGAGGGTACGACAAGCCCAGGCCATCGGGAAAAGCCGTCCACGAACACGGACCCGAGCGCGTGTAGCGCGCTCGTGGTGGGTCGGTGCCGGAACAACGGCTACTTGGCCTGGGAGATAAGTCATCACCTCGAAACTCGATCGACAGGGAACACGAAGAACAGCTGAGTACATTTGTACTCTGCGACCCGGCGGCAGTACAGCGGTTATGGGCCGAATCACACTAGGTACATATGTACCCTGACGAGGTGGCGGGAACGTCCCGAACGAGCAGCAGGACGAGGTACCCATGGGCGAGCGGATCAAGGAACAACCAACAGCGGTGCGGCGCAGACGATTCGATCCGAACCGGCGCGAACGCATCGCCCGTGCCGCGATCGAGGTCATCGGCGAGCGCGGAGTGGAGGGCTTGACCCACCGCGCCGTCGCCGCGGCCGCCGACGTCCCGATCGCCGGCACCACCTACCACTACAGGGACAAAGAAGAGCTCCTGGCCGCGGCGCTCGAACTGTGCGTCTCGGACTACGCCGCGATCATGGCCGCCATCCCCGGCGCGGATCCGGGAATGACGATCACCGGGATCATCGAACAGACCGCACATGCCCTGATCGACTGCTTCACTACCGAACGCACCCGCACCACCGTGCAACTCGAGCTCTACGTCGCCGCGATCCGACGTCCCGCGCTACGTCCTATCGCCGACCGCTTCACCGAAGCCACTCGCACCATGTACGCGCACTACACCGACCCGGATACCGCCGCCCTGCTCACCGACACCGCGCAGGGAATCACCCTGCGCGGCATCGCTACCGACGCCCCACCCACCTCCGAGCAGATCCGAAATCTACTCACCCGCTGCCTACCCTGACCACACCGGAGTCGAGTCGATTCCGCCCGGTCCGAGTGTCGGGCGAGCGCCTGGTCGTCGGCTCGCTGTGCCGGGACGAACCGCACCGAAGTGCGGCGGCTGCCGACAACTGATGTCTGGGGCGGACACTGGCGCCGGCTTCGCCATCGAAGGAATCGAGCCTACGAGCATGCGGGTGGAGTCTAGAGCGGGGAGTGTTCGCCCGGCCGCCTGTTTCGGCTGGGCGGGGGCGATGGTGTGGGCCCGGGTCAGCTCGCGGGGGGATCGGTTCGGATGTTGCGGTGCAGGACGACCTGGACGACCGCGTCGGTGCGCGCCCGCAATTCGTGGGGGTCGCCGCCTTCGATGTGGATCACGCTGCCGGGTTCCAGGACGTGGGACGTCGTGCCGGACACGGCGGTGACATCCAGGTCGATCTCGCCGGACACGCAGGTGATGAAGATCGGGCCGGCGGCGCGGTGCTCGGCCAGGACCTGGCCGGCTCGAAAGCTGATGCGTACCAGCGTGAGTCCGGTGCCCTGCAGCAGGCGCTGGGGGTTGGGGGTCGCGCCGTCGCGCGGCACCCAGGCGGTCGTGTCGTGGGCTGTCGGGGTGGTACTGGTCGTCATGCGTTCGGCTTCCTGGCGATGATGGAGATGGCGATGAGGCTGTCGCGATGGGCCTCGAAGGTGGCGCGCATCGCCAGTACCCGTTCGCGGGCGGGGCGATCGCGCAGGACGTTGCGGATGATGCGGGCGGTGCCGAGCAGGCCCTCGTCGGCGAGCACGCGGCGCGGGCGCAGCAGGGCCATCGGCGCGAAATCGATGGTGTCTATGACGAATCCGGCCGCGGTGAGGGTGGACGTCCATTCCGAGGCGGTCAGCGGGCGGGCGTTGACCTTGATGGAGCGGGACATCGCCTTGCGGATGTCGGTCTTGACCTCGTCGGGCAGATCGTCGGGGCGCAGGGCCAGTTCGTGGATGGCGTAGCGGCCGCCGGGCCGCAGCACCCGGAACGCCTCGGCGACGATCTCGGCCTTGTGCGGGTCGGTCTGCATGGTCAGCATCGCCTCGCCGACGACCGCGTCGGCGGACTCGGCGGGCAGGCCGGTCGCGGCGGCGTCCCCGGCGGTGATCTCGCCGCGGCCCCCGATGGCCGCGGTGGTGAGCGCGGCCGCGTTCGGATCGGCTTCCACCCCGCGATAGCTCGCGGGACCGTGCTCGAGAATGAGCGCGGCGGTCTTGCCCAGTCCGGGGGCCAGTTCCACGACCTCGGCCCCGCGCAGCGCGGCGGCGTCGAGCATGCGCTCGGTCATGGCCTTGCCGCCGGGGCGCAGAATGCGCTTGCCGAGCCGGGCCAGCAGCCAGTGGCCGGGGATGTGCGCGGAGTCGCGTTCGTCGAAGGGCAGGGGTGTGGTCATGGCACGGGTGTCCTGTCGGTTCGGCCGCTGGTCGCGGCGGTCCTACAATCGATCGGGTCAGTCGTCATCGGTCGTGGCGTGAGAGGAGCGAAATGGCCACCACGCCCCGGCAACGGGATCGGGTCCTCGCCCTCGTGCGCGATTCGCTGCAGCCGCTGGACGCGCCGGTCATCGCGCAGGCGCTGGGCATTCACATCACCACGGCGCGTTTTCATCTGAACGCGCTCATCGAGGCGGGGCTGGTCGAGGGCACCTGGCTGCCGTCGGAGACCGTGGGCCGCCCGCGCAAGGGGTACGTGGCCGTCGGGGGCGATCCGGTCGCGCCGGTGCTGGCGGCGCTGCTCGCCCAACTGGGGGACACCCCGGCGGAACGGCGTGCGAAAGCCGCTGTGGCGGGCCGGGTCTGGGCGGACACCCTGACCGGGATCGGCGCCGACGATTCCGGGCTGCCGGATCCGGTGACTGTGCTGTCCACGACGCTGACCCGGCTGGGCTTCCAGATCTCCAGTGCCGTATCGAGTTTCGGTACGCACGAGATCCAGCTGTGCAATTGCCCGCTGCGGCGGATCGCCGTCGGTGCGCCGGAGATCGTGGTCGGCGTGCAGCAGGGCATGATCGAGCGGATTCTCGAACGGCATTCGGCGGCGCTGGCTTCCCAGTACGAGGTCGATGTGCGGCCGGACGCGAGCGGGGACTGCGGTGTCACGCTGCGGCTCACCGTCCGCGCACCGCAGGGCGCGCCGACCGCGGGCTGAGCTCTCCGCCTGCATTCGTACACCCCACTTTTCTGATCGCCGGTACCGTCGCGCCCTCGCTCGCTCGTGGCTCGGGCTATTTAAATGATCCTTGACCTATGTCGTTAGGCTAGGCTAACTTAGCGCCTTCAACAGTATGTTTACCACGTCGCCGCGCTGTTGTGTCAATCACGCGAAAGGCTAATTAGATGAAAAACCGCCGAAGCCCGGCCGGAGTGCTCGCCGTTCTCGCGGCCGCGACCGCGGTGTTCGCGCCGACCGCCACCGCCGCGCCGGAGGACTTCCGCATCACGCGGGAGGTGCCGACCCTGGCCGATCTCGGCGACCAGGTCCGGTTCCTGGTGGAGACCGCCGCCTCTGACGAGGCCAAGGCCGCCAACCTCGAGGGCGGCATGAACGCGGTCGTGGTGCCGCGCACGGTGTACAACCTCGGACTGTTCCGCGCGCCCAAGGGCTGGAACGAGGTCACCGGACCCGAGACGCACAACGGCGACGAGCACACCGCCATGCTGAACTCCCATTCCGCGGGCCGTCCGGGCATCGTCATGAAGGTGACCTGGAAGCGGATCGACGGCGTGTGGAAGCTGGCCAACAGTTCGCTGTGCGAGGGCGTCAAGACCGTCGGCCTGCCCATTCCGTGCACGTTCTGATTCCGCCGCGATGATCGAGATCGACGGGCTCACACTGCGTTACGCGGAGGCGACGGTGCTCGACGTTCCTGAGCTGACCATCGAGGACGGGTCGGTGACGTACCTGCTCGGGCTCAACGGGACGGGCAAGACCTCGCTGCTGCGGTGCATCTGCGGGATCGTCACACCCACCACCGGGACGGTGCGAGTCGACGGTGGATCGGTGTCCGCCGGGCGCGGTGCGCCGCCGAGTCTCGGTGTGCACCTGGACTATCGGGCGTTCGACCCGCGGCATACCGCGCGGCGGCACCTGCGGTGGATCGCCCGGGCGCGGGGCATCGCGGCCGGCCGGGTCGACGCGGTGCTGCGCCTGGTCGATCTCGAGGTGGTGGCGGATCGGCGGCTCGGGCAGTACTCGCTGGGCATGCTGCAGCGGGTGGGGATCGCGGCGGCGCTGCTCGGTGAACCGCGCACGCTGGTGCTCGACGAACCGGTCAACGGGCTCGATATCGCGGGGATTCTGTGGCTGCGGGAGTTGTTGCGGCGCTTGGCCTGCGAAGGGGTGTGCGTGCTCGTGACCGGGCATCTGCTCGATGAGGTGGAGCGCAACGCCTGCGCGGCCGTGGTGCTGGGGCCGGGGCGCGTGCTGGCCGCCGCGCCGCTCGCTCGGCTGGTCGGGCCGGGGGAGCGGCTCGAGGACGTGTATCTGCGGTTGACCGGGCTCGATGTGACGGCGCGGGTGGCATCGTGAGCGCCGGTGCGGCCCCGTCGCTCGGTGCGCGCTGGTGGCGTGCCGTCCTCGCGGAGTGGACGCGCACCTCGGGGCGCGGCTTCCTCTGGACCGTCGCGGTGCCGCTCACGGTGGTGCTTCCGCTGGTGGTCACGTTCGGCATCGCCACCGTCGCCGAACGATTCGCTCGGATTCCCGGGCAGGTAGCGGTCACCTCGGTGAGCACCACCAACGCGGTGTACTGGGTGATCACCTTCGTGACCGCGATCATGATGGTGACCGCGGCGTACGCGCACGGGGTCCAGCGGCGCGGCGATGTGCGCGATCTCGAGGCATTCCTGTTCCCGCGCGCGTGGATCGCCGCCGCGGCGCGCTGGGTCTTCTACGGTGTCATCGCGGCTGTCGCGGCGGTGGTGCTGCTGGTCATCGTGCTGGTGGCGCTGCCCCGGCTGTACCCGCTGGTGTACGGGGAGGTGGATCTCACCGGCGCGGCCGGGCTCCGATTCCTGTGGACCGTACCGGTATACGCGTTCGCGGCGTGCGGCATGGGCGTCGCGCTCGGCGCGGTGATCCGCACGCCTTCGGCGGCCGTCGCGGTACTGCTGTTCTGGGTCTACGTCGTGGAGAACTCGATCAGCCTGCTCCCGCACGGGTTCACGCTGCAGGCGTACGCGCCCTTCCTGAACGCGGTCGCCGCGACCGGTCAGGAGCTGGCGTTCCTGCCGCGCTTCGGTCCGAACGGGTCGCTGATCTACTTCCTGGTGATCACGGTCGCGGTGTTCGCGCTGGCCGTGAGCCCGCCGGTGCTGCCGCGCCCGAAAGGTGTTCGGCGGCACCGCGAAGCGACCGTGTCGTCGAGCTCCGCGTAGTCGTCCGGCGCGTCACCAGCCACCGGCGAACAGTGCCGCGAGCCCGGACACCGGGTCGCCGGCGTTGGTCGTGTTCGCCACCGCCACGACGACCGCGCCCAGCGCCACCACCACCGCCACGATCGCGAAGCCCCTCAGCACCCGCTTTACCCGCGAATCGGCGGATCGCGCAACGGATCTGCGCCACAGCAGCACGCTCAGCACGAGCAGGTCGGCCGCCACGATCGCGGCGGCCACGGCCATCACGACGTGATAGCGCGCGAAGTCGTCCACCATGACACCGAGCGCGTCGGGCGCCCGCTCACCCGAACTCGATGCCTCGGCCAGCCGCTGCCGCACCTGCTCGAGCGTGTCGGCGAGCGCGGGATCCGGCGCGCTGTCGGTGAGGAAAGGCAGGAGCGAAGCGAAAGGCGCTGCGGCCCCTTGGATGTTGGCGACAACCAGCACGACCGCGAACAGCGCCAGCCCCGCGCTCGCGACCCCGCCCGCACCGAGTGCAACCCTGCGGTTCGTGCCGGAGTCGCCGACCCGGAGGAACGCCCGCCACAGCAGTACCGTGAGCGAGATCAGCACGAACAGCAGCGCGCCCGCGATGACGGCTTTGCTCAGGTGATACCGGAACCAGTAGTCGACGATCCGCTGCAGGTCACCCGGGAACCCCGATTCCCCTGCCCGCCAATACGCGTCGAATGCGGTCCGAAAGTCTGCCCGCAGCGCCCCCGCGTCGGCGAAGGATGCCCCGTCCCGCGCGGCCAGGACGCGCGGCGCGTAGACGAACGCGGTTCCCAGCGCCACCGCCACCGCGGCAAGCACACCGATCGCACGCCCGGAGAATCCCGCCCGGGTAACCAGTTCAGGGGGAGCGCCCACGAACCACCTCCATGTGTACGAGGACCGTGCCCGGCAGCCTACCGGCCGGAGTTGCGGCCGCGCTTCCGCGTGAGTACCGGGCGCATGGCTGCCAGCGCGTTGCGCGTGACCCGGTCTGGCCAAGGTCCGATCCGGCCGCAGCCCGATCGGGGCTGCACCGGCGTAGCCGACGGACGAATGCCCCCGGTCGGGTCAGGTGGTTGGGGCCAAATGGGATTCGAGGAACGTGAAGAAGGGGGACGTCACGCGGGTCGGGTGGAGGACGCCGTCGCCGAGGAAGAGGTGGTCGGAACGGGGATAGAGGATCAGCTCGTGGGGAACCTGGGCTGCGGTCAGGGCTTCGGATAGGAGGCGGCTCTGGTGGGGCGGGACTATGTGGTCGGCCGTGCCGTGCTGGATCAGCATGGGGGCGGTCGCGGGGGTGACGTAGGTCAGGGGGCTCGCCGCTCGGTTCAGGGCGGGGTGGCGGGACGGGACGTGGCCCAGGAAGCGGGATTCCGGGGAATCCTCGACATCGTGGCGTAGCAGGACGGGGCTGATCAGGTGCTCGTCCATGCGGGCGAAATCGGTGGGGCCGTACCAGTCGACGGCGGCCCGGACCCGGCTGGAGACACCGGCGGGGCCGTGCGGGCCCTCGAGGGACGGGACATCGGCGGTGGTCGCGAGCATCGCGGAGAACCAGCCGCCGGCCGATTCGCCCCAGGACGCGAATCGGTCCGGGTCTAGGTTGAAGCGTCCGGCCTCCGCGCGCAACCAGCGCACGCCCGCCTTCACATCGTGCAGCGGCTCCGGGAACCGTGCCTCGCCGGAGAGCCGGTAATCCAGGCTCGCCACCGCGTAGCCGCGATCGACCAGTTCGGCGAAAATCCGCACGGGACTGCGTAACCCCAGGGGCGGCAGCACCCCCGCGCGATCGAAGGCGGCGAAGGCCCCGCCGTGGATGTAGACCACCGTCGGGCGCGGGCCGGGCCAGCGGCCGGCGGGCGGGGTGTACAGGTCGAGCGCCAGCTCGCGACCGGGCCGGACGGTGGCGAACACGAGGTTGTAGCGGGCGCGGCCGCCGTCCGCGAACCGCACCCCGTCCGGGCGCTCGGCGACGCCCACCCGCCCGCGAGCGGCCACCGACGCCACGAATTCCCCTGCGGCGCACAACCGCTCGAACACCGTCATCGTGCTCCCTTACGGCACCGGCGTGCCCTTACGACTCGCTGAGGCGGAGGCGGGCCACCACCGCGCGGTGGTCGGTGCCCTCGATATGGCGTGAATGTACTTCCAGCGCATGGCCGCCCGCCACCAGGACGCGGTCGATGCCCACCACCGGGCCCCACCAGCGGTCGGTGGGCCAGGTCGGCATCGCGCCCACGCCGAGGAGCTCGGCGGAGTCGGCGTAGCGGCCGGTGACCAGGGCGCGGAAGGGGGCGTGGTCGTAGGTGGCGTTGAAGTCGCCGCCGACTATCACCGGGCCGGTTTGGGCCTCGAGGATCTCGCCTATGCGGCGCAGCTCCCGGGCCCATACGTCCGAGTTGGACAGGGGCGGGATCGGGTGCAGGGCGAAGACGGTGACCGGGCCGCGCTCGGGGTGAATCATCGTCGCGCGCAGGTTGTTCAGCCAGAAACCGTCGAACTTCACCCCGTCCGCGAGGGGGTAGCGGCTGAAGATGCCGGTGCCCTGGCCGCCGCCGGACGGCGCGGTGAAACGGTGCGGGAACAGCTCGGCCAGGCCCGCCGCGTCCAGGCGCGTCAGCAGATCGGGGGTCAGCTCGTCGATGGTCAGGACCTCGGCGCCGGTGTCGCGGGCCGCGGTCACCACGTCGGTGGGGGACCCGTGCCCGAGCATCAGATTCGATTGCATGACAACCACATCGGTGCCCGGCGGCGGGGAACCGTCCGCCCACAGCATCGGCGCCTGCGACCACAGCCCGGAGCCGGCGACCACGACGGCCAGCGCGGTGCCCGTCCACTGCCGCGTCACCGCGAACAGGACGATCGCCACGAGGGCGAACACCATCAGATACGACGCGAACGACGCCGCGAGCACCGCGGGCTCCCACTCGGACGTGCTGTAGTGCAGTCCGATCCCGGTCGCCCCGGCCGCCAGCGCGAGCGACGCGGCCACCAGCTCGAGCCGGCCCAGCCATCCCCTCTTACGCGGTCGCGCGATGCGCTCGGTAACCCGCTGATCCTCTGTCAACCCATCGATCGTCACTGAAACTCTCCCCTCCCCGGATGCGCCGCCCACAGTACGCGACGCCGCGCGCGCCCCGTCCCGGGCCACAGCCGACGCGCCCGGGACATACGAGCGATACCGCTGCCCCACGAACGACGCGGGTCCGGGACTCGCGAGGAGCCCCGGACCCGTCCGGCCGAACGCGCCCCGGCGGCCGCGGCAGGCGACTACTTCTTCAGACCCGCCTCGATCGCGTCGATGATCCGCGGCCGCAGCTCGGCGGCGCTGATGATCGCGTCGACCGACCCGACCTGCACCGCGCGCTGGATGTTGTGCACGCCGTCGAACTCGGCGGCGACCTCACCCAGCTTCTCCGCGCGTACCGAGGAACGCATCTCGTCGAGCTCGGCGGTCAGCACCGCGCGATCCGCGCCGATGGCGCCGGCCGCGCGCGCACCCAGGTCCCGCACCCGCGGATCGCCGCCGGTGCGGGCGTTGACCTCACCGGAGAAGACCACGGCCGCGGCCGGAGCGCCACCCAGCACCGAGGCGAACGAACCCTCCAGCGCCAGCACGGTCATGTTCGGGTTCAGCGCCTTGGAGAACACCACGAACGCGCCGCCGTGGTAGCGCGAGATCACGCAGAACACGATCGGGCCCTCGAAGTTGACGATGGCACGGCCGATCTCGGCGCCGTACTCGAGCTGGAGCTTGCGCATCGACTCGGGGGAGCCGTCGAAGCCCGAGAGGTTGGCCAGCACCACCAGCGGGCGGTTGCCGCTCGCGGTGTTGATCGCCCGCGCCGCCTTCTTCGACGACCGCGGGAAAAGCGTTCCCGCGGTGTAGGTGTCGGGACCGTCGGTCGGGGTGAGACCGCGCCGCACCACGCCCCGGGACTCGATACCCAGCAGGCACACCGGAATTCCGCCCAGGCGCGCGTCCTGGACCACCGCGGTCTCGGCGTCGGCCATACCGGCCCAGCGCTCGAGCACCTCGTGATCCTGATCCGCGAGAGCCCGCATGACGGTGCGAATGTCGAAGGGCTTCTTGCGATCCGGGTTCGCGGTCGCGGAGAAGATCTCACCGACGGTGGTGAAGTCGCTGTCCGCCAGCACATGCGGGAAATCGGAGATGTCACGGTCGACCGGGTCGGTGGTCGCCGCCCGGCGCGGGCCGTTCTCACCCGGGGCCACGTAGGTGTGGTCGTAGTGCGACATCAGGACCTCGCGCGCCGCGGTCAGGTTCGGCGCCCAGTACTGCGCCTGCCCGTTCGGGCCCATGACGCGGTCGTAGCCGCCGATACCGAAGTTGTCCTCGGCCGAGACGCCGCCGGAGAAGTCCAGGGACTGCTTACCGGTGAGCACCATGGCCGAATCCGGGGTCATGACCAGGATGCCCTTGGTGTGCATGAGCATGGTGGCTTCGGCGTTCCAGTACGGCTGCGCGCCGACGTTGATGCCCGCGACCACGATGTTGATCTCGCCGCCGTCCTGGGTGAACTCGACGATCCGCTTGAGCGCGGCCGCCACCCAGTCCATGTTCTCGGTGCCGGACTCCATCGAGATCCGCGCGCCCGAGGACAGTGCGTACCACTCGAGGGGAACCCGCATCTGCTCGGCCAGATCCAGCGCGGCGATCACGCGGCGGCATTCCGGCTCGGACAGCGCGCCCAGGGACTTGGTCGGATCGCCGAGCAACACCACGCGGGTGATGCCGTCCGGGTACCGGTCGGTGCGGGTGGTCACCACGCCCGCGACCATGGCCGCGCTGTTGCGGCCCTTGGGCCGGCTGACCGGCACCAGCACGTTGTCCGAATCCAGGTCGTGCTCGGTGAAATCGCCCAGCACACCGGTCAATTCGTACGGGTACACGGTGTTGCGGCTGCTGGCGCGCAGCACCTTCTGCCGGTACTCGTCCAGCGGCTCGACCGGCTCGTCGGAGCGGTCGACGATGCTGACCTCGGTGCCGCCGATGGCGTCGAAGGAGATCCGCACCGCGATCTTGACCAGTTCGTCGGTGCGCGCGTCGCGCTGACGCGCGATGAGCAGGATCTCCTCCAGCCCCGTGCCCGCCGTGGTCGGCTGCACGTGCCCGGCAATGGTTTCCAGCTCCGCCCGCGTCACATCGACCGGCGGCCAGATGTACATGACGATCCGGTTCGTGTGCAGCCGCTTGGCCGAGGGCCGTTGCGCCTGCGCCCGCCGGATGGAATCCAGGCAGGTGGCGATGGTGGTCTCGGCCGTGGGCAGCGCCAGCAGGCGGCCGTCGTGCTCGCGCAGCGCGGCCAGGTCGCGAACCTGGGCGAAGGCCACGAGGCGCTCGTCCGACGGGTTCTCCTTGGCGACCGCGCGGAACAGGTACACCTCTTCGTCGTCCGAGGACGGCAGTCGGGTGAGGTCGAACTTGTGCAGGCGCTTCATCTGCATACGCTGCGCGATGTACGGGTGCAGACCGCGGATGAGCCGCTCTTCGTCCAGCCCGGTGGTGGAGGGCCGGAAAGTGAAGTGGTGGTGCATGACCGCGCCGCCGCTGCCCGCGACCGTGCAGGTGATCCGATGCACCTGGTTCGGCATGGGCTGGGCGTTGAGCACTTCCTGCAGGGCCGCGGCCATGGCGTCGAAGTCCTCGGGCTGACCCTCCCAGCCCAGGTAGATGTCGGCCTCGATCGAGGCGGCGCCACCGGCCAGCTCGATGAGCCCGCGCACCGCGGTGTCCAGGGCGTGGAAGCTGACCGCGGCCGAGACCAGGCTCATGCCCTTGCGCTCGGCGATGACGAACGTGCAGTCGTCGGCCTCGGTGGTGCGCACGCCGGTGAGGCCCTTGTTGCCGTAGTAGCGGCGGGTCAGCACCTCGAGCATGGCCGAGTTGTCCATCTTGCCGCGTTCGAGACGCTGGCCCAGCAGTCGCACCAAAGGCTCGGTGCTGCGGACCATCTCGGAGATCCGCTCGGCGCGATCCGGGGTGTTCGGGTGCTCGTCGAAGTGCCGCAGCTGGCGGCGGACGTTGGTGTACACCCGAGCGCGGTTGCGGCGCAGCAGCGGCAGGCCGTACCAGGCGTAGACCACACCGCGCGAGAGATCGGCGATGACCGGGAAGCGCACCTGCGTGGCGGCCACCAGGCGCTCGAGCGCCAGGCCGACCGGCTCGCGCAGCGCGCCGCTCGGCACGGGCTCGCGGACCCACTTGCGCAACAGCGTGGCGATCACCGCGACGGTCTCGGCCGGACGCTGCTGCGCCAGGAAGATGCGGAAGACCGCGGCCTCCAGCTCCGGGGTGCGATCGAGTTCGGTGATGCCGTAGTGCCCCAGCGCCTTACCGAGCTTGGCCTTGAACGACTCCGGCAGCCCGGCCCGCTCCACGTCCAGGCTCTGCAGGTAGGTGTGGAAGTACTCGCGGGCGCTGTGCACGTGGCTCTGCGAGCCGTCCTCGTCCCACGAGCGGTTGTGGCTCAGCTCGGCGAGATCGGCGAAGACCTCGACCAGTTCGAGCTCGTCCGCCAGCGGGCGCCGATTGCCGGCGAGCGCGTCCTGGCGCGCGGCGAGGTAGTCCTCGAGAACGCGCTGTTCCTCGTGCGGGTCCTCGTCGAAGCCGAGCAGCAGGCTGCGCAGATCCTGCAGGCCGCGGGCCATGCGGTCGGCGGTGCTGGCCGCGACGGCCCCGGCGGGCAGGTCGAGCTCGACCGTGCCGACGGCCGCGGCGTCACCGGCCTCGTCGTCGTCGGCGATCGGCTCGAGGCGCATCAGCGGCGCACCGGTCTCCACCTGGGTGCCGACCGAGACCGTGCATTCCTTCAACCGCGCCTTGAACGGCGCGCGCAGCACCGTTTCCATCTTCATGCTCTCGAGCACCAGGATCGGCGCTCCCGCTTCGACTTCCGCGCCGACCGCGAGCGGGGTCGCGACCACCAGCGCGGGCGCGGGGGAGCGGACCACGCCGCCCTCGTCGCGGCTGATGCGATGGGTGACGCCGTCGATGTCCACCACGTGGATGGGGCCGTGCGTGCCGGTGGTCAGGCGGTAGCGAATGCCGTTGACCACGATCTGGCCGGTGTGCTCGTCGAAACGTTCGAGATCGACGTCGGCGGTACGGGTTTCGGCCCCGGCCTCGATACCGACCCGGAACCGGTGCGCGCCGATGCGGGCGACCCGCACGCGGTAGCCGGCCCCGCGCAGCTTGAGATCGTGCGGACGCCCGCTCTCGTGCTGCACCTGGGGACGGCCGCCGGACGCGGTGGACAGCAGGCGATGCCGTTCGGCGGTCTCCTCGTCCTCGTAGGCGTCGATGGCGGCCGCGGCCAGCGCGACGGCCGAATGCCGTTGCGAGACCAGGCGTCCCTCGCCGCGCACGCGGTCGATCCAGCCGGTGTCGGCCGAACCGTCGATGACCTCGGGCTGGATCAGCAGGTCGAGCACGAAGCTCTTGTTCGTCGCGCCGCCCTCGATGACGACGCGGGTCTGCTCCATGGCGCGGCGCAACCGGCCCAGCGCCTCGCTGCGATCACGGCCGTAGGCAATGATTTTGGCGATCATGGAGTCGAAATCGGCGGGGATGGTGTCGCCCTCGCTGACGCCGGTGTCCACGCGGATGCCGGGACCGGCGGGCAGGTCCAGGCGCACGATGCGGCCCGGCGCGGGCGCGAAGTCGCGGTCCGGGTCCTCGGCGTTCAGGCGCGCCTCGATGGCGTGGCCGCGCTCGGCGGGAGCGGTCCCGGTGAGCGGGATGCCCGAGGCCACCTGCAGCTGTGCGCGCACCAGGTCGAAACCGGTGGTGTACTCGGTGATCGGATGCTCGACCTGCAGCCGGGTGTTCACCTCGAGGAACGCGAACAGCTTGTCGCCGGGGTGGTAGAGGAACTCGACGGTCGCCGCGCCGCAGTAGCCCACCGCGATGGCGAGCCGCTCGGCCGAGCCCTTGAGGTCGGCGACCTGCTCGGGCGAGAGCACCGGGGAGGCGGACTCCTCGATGACCTTCTGGTTGCGGCGCTGCACCGAGCAGTCGCGCACGCCCAGTGCCCAGGCGGTGCCCTGCCCGTCCGCGATGACCTGCACCTCGACGTGGCGGGCGCCGGTGACCAGGCGCTCGAGGAAGACGACGCCGCTGCCGAAGGCGCGGGCGGCTTCCTGGCGGGTGCGCTCGTAGGCGTCGACCAGCTCGTCCTCGTTGGTGATGACGCGGATGCCGCGACCGCCGCCGCCGGCGGTGGCCTTGAGCATCAGCGGGTAGCCGACCTCGGCGGCGGAGGCCAGGGCCTCCTCGACGGTGCCGACGGCGCCACGGCTCCAGGGCGCGACGGGCACGCCGACCTCTTCGGCGATGAGCTTGGCGCCGATCTTGTCACCGAGTTTGCGCATGGCGTCGGCGCTGGGGCCGATGAAGGTGACGCCGATCCGCGCGCACAGTTCGGCGAACGCGGGATCCTCGGCGACGAAACCCCAGCCGACCCAGGCCGAGTCGGCGCCGGTGGCGAGCAGCGCCTGCTCGAGCACCTTCAGGTCCAGGTAGGGGCGGTTGGCAGCCGGTCCGAGATCGTACGAGACATCGGCCTCGCGCACGAACGTGGCGTTGCGATCCACATCCGTGTACAGGGCGACCGTCTGTATCGGCAATCCGGTCTCGGCGGCCAGATCTCGGACAGCATGGATGAGGCGCATGGCGGCCTCGCCCCGGTTCACGATGGCGATGCGGCTGAACACTCGCCTGCTCCTTCCACAGCACTGGCCCGATCGGGCGCGGATTTCGAGTATCGGTCCCGCGTAGTCTGCACCTATTTGCTCCCAGGTACACGGCATGTGGTTGTTACTCGCACGTATCCTTGGGAATACCTCGTATTGGGCCGGTCACGGGTGGGAGAATTTCCGGTGAGCGGCCGCGCGGTACCGGACACGGACCGCGCGAATCGGACTCGAACAAGGAAGGCGTCCAGCCGCGAGCGGCACCTGTCCGATGCACTGCTACGCATTCTCAGTTCGTCCCACCACAGCTTTTCCGGGCTCCGCGACGGCGGGCCGTCCAACTGGCAGCGTCGCCGAGTGGCTCTCGGGTGTCTGCCGCGGTGTAGGAGGTGATCCGCGTGACCGACATTCTCGACGTCCTGCACGCGCGCTGGGCCGAGATCGCGGGCGAGGCGCTGCTGGCGGGGCGGGAACAGCCCGATCTCACGCTGACCACCCGCGAGGTCCTCGACCTGATCGATCACATCGCCGAATTGCACCGGCGGTGCGACGAGTTCGATCTGGAATACCGCGAAATCGAGCATCAGTACACGGTGCAGCGCGGGGTGAACGCCGACGCCGTCAAATCCTTCGAGCGCATTCGAGCCGCCCTGGAACAGCGCACCGCGCATCCCGAGGCCCGAGTTCGTCAGGCCTGCACCATCGCTCGCGCCGCCGCCGAAAGATTGACCGCGGCGGGCGCGGACGCGGACGACGCGCTCGGCTGATCCGGCCCGCCGCGTACTCGCTGCCCTCGTGCGCATTTCGTGATCCGGGGATCGGATTCGACTGGGCGCGAGTGCAGTCGGTATCCCTCTATGGTGAAGGCCGACGGGCCTGCCCGCCGAGAGGAGTTGCCGATGGACGCCGAACACTTTCTGCCGTTTCGCAAGAGCACGGTCGTCGCGCTGTGCGCGGGGGAGTTGCCCGCCGACGAACGGGAGTCGTTCCTGGAGTTCGCGCGATTACTGGCGGCGATGGCGCAGTACCGGATTCATGTGCGCGGCGAGCGGGTGCTGGACGCCTACGAGATCGTCGATCCCGCCGAGGACGTGCGCACCGTGCGGGCCGCGACGGCGGCGGATCGGGCGCGGGCGCGCGCGGTGGTCGAACGCGAACTCGTCGCCCTCGCCGCGGAGGCCGACTTCGTGCGGATCGACGCCGAGGAGATCGAGAAAGCCTTCAGCGAGCACGATCTGATGAAGGTGCGCCTCGAGGTGGAGGACGAGGGCATCGAGACGGTCATGTTCTTCCGCCGCGGCACCCGCGAGTGTTCCGAAGTGGTGAAGTCGTTCTACGGATTGCGCAAGCGCACCGTCGAGTTCACCAGCTACGCCAAGGTTCTGGTGTACATCGCCTTCGCCGAGCGCCCGGACGCGACCGAGCGCGAACCCAGCGGTGGGGTGCTGCTCAAGATGTTCCAGGACGTGCCGCGCAACGACCTGGAGATGCTGTATCCGACCGTGCGCGTGCGGATGCGGACCAAGGACAAGCTGCTCATCGGGGTGCCCGCGGTGCTCTCGGGCATCGTGGTGCTGGCCACCAAACTCCTCGCGTCGCTGGGTCTGATGGTGCTGCTGCTGGCGTTCTGGGTCGGGATCCGGGAGGAGTCGGTGCGCCTGGATCAGGCGGCGCTGGTGACCCTGTTCGCGGGGCTGGCGGCCCTGGGCAGCTACCTGTGGCGGCAGTTCTCCAAGTTCAAGAACCGCAGAATCAAGATGATGAAGACGCTGCAGGAGCACCTGTACTTCCGCAACCTCGGCAACGGCGCGGGAGTGTTCCATCATCTGCTCGACGCCGCCGCCGAATCCGAGGTCAAGGAAACCCTGCTGACCTATCACTTCCTGCGCACCGCCGAACAGCCGCTCACCGCCGCCGGACTCGATCGCGTGGTGGAGCAGTGGTTCGGCAGGCACTGGGACACCACGTTCGACTTCGACGTGCGCGGCGGGCTGCGCACGCTCCGGAAGCTGGATCTGCTGACCGAGGACGAGCAGGGCGTGCTCGGCGCGATCGCGCTGCCCGAGGCCAAACATCGCCTGGATCGGCACTGGGACGATCTGTTCCAGATGCCCGCGCCCGGCGCGGCGGAGGTGCCCGCGGTCAGTCGATGAACGCCTCGCGGAAGTGGGCGGCCAGGTCCAGCTCGGCCGCTTCCTGAGCGGACACCCAGCGGTGGTCGTCGTGCTCGGCCGGGTTGAGAGTGACCGTGCCGCCGCCGTTCTCGGTGACGTCGTAGACGCGGGCGTTGATGCGCAAGGGTTTACCGGCCACGTCCATCCACGAGTGCGCGGCCCGTTCGGCGACGACCTCGATGCGCAGCCCGGTCTCCTCGGCGACCTCGCGCACCGCGGCGTCCTCGGGGCGCTCGCCCGCCTCGATGCCGCCGCCGGGCAACTCCCAGCGCCCGGCCAGGAACACCCCGGGCGCGCGCCGGACCAGCAGCACCGCGCCCCCGCGCTCGACCCGGCAGTACACCAAATTCTTCTCCCGCATCCGACGATCATGCTGCGCGCGGGGCGGCGCGGCAATCACGATTCCGCGCAAACGGTTGTGTGGGACTCGCGGTCCCATATATTCTGATTGTGACGCGCCACACGGCCGGAGTGCCGGTGGCCCGAACGAGGAGACACCGATGACGCTGTCGCAATCGGGTAGCACACTGTTCGATCAGGACTACCGAGACGCGCTGGCGACCCTGTCCGAGGGGTCCGTCAACCGCAGTTTCGATCCGTACCTGGACATCGCATGGGATGCACCGGAATTCGCGATCGATCCGAACGACCCCCGCTGGGTGCTGTCGCCGGAGTACGACCCGCTGGGCGCCACGCAGTGGTACCGGGACCTGCCGCTGGAGCGGCAGATCGAGATCGGCAAATGGCGGATCGCCAATGTCATCAAGGTCGGCGCGGCCTTCGAGAGCGTGCTCATCCGCGGGATGATGCAGTACATCATGAAGCTGCCCAACGGGTCGCCGGAGTTCAGGTACTGCCTGCACGAGATGACTGAAGAGTGCAACCACATCCAGATGTTCCAGGAACTGGTCAATCGCATCGGCGTGGACGTGCCGGGCATGCGGCGGGTGTTCCGGATGCTGTCCCCGTTCATCGGGGTGGCCGGCGGGTACGCGCACGTGATCCTGTTCATCGGCATCCTCGGCGGCGAGGAGCCCATCGATCACTATCAGAAGTCGCTCATTCGCGACGGTGACTCGGTGCCGCCGGCGGTGCTGCGCACCATGGAGATTCACATCGCCGAGGAGGCGCGGCACATCTCGTTCGCCGGGGAATTCCTGGCCGCGCATCTGGCGCGCATGAATCCGGTGTCCAAAGCGGTTGCCGCGGTGTCGTTCCCGCTCGCCATGCGCTGGCTGGCGGGGGAGATCATGGCCCCGCCCAAATCCTTCGCGCGCCAGTTCGACATCCCCGACGAGGTGTTCGCCGAGGCGTTCTGGGACGGTCCGCAGCAGCGGCGCATCCTGTCCGGCTACTTCGGGGACATGCGCAAGCTCGCCGGTGACCTGGGACTGATGAACATGGTCACCAAACCGCTGTGGTCGCTGCTGAACGTGGGCGGCGAGCCCTCGCGATACCGGAGCGAGCCCGAGCGCGGAAACCGGCACGTGGCCTAGGTTTTCGCGAAGGTCGTCGCGGCCGGCGCGTGAATCGCCGGCCGCGCGGGCCCGGGTTCACGACGCGTTCTCGGCCAGTTCGGCGAGTACCTCGAGCAGGGGGCGATCCGGATCCAGGGTGATGCCGTGATCGCGGGTGACCGCGTCCAGCACGCTCCAGATGTACCCGGTCACGGTGGTGACCAGCGTGGCGCGATCCAGGTCCGGATTCGGGTCCCGCGCCCAGCGGGTCACCGTCGCCTCGGTCATGGCCACGATGGCGAAACACATGGTGTCGATGGCGGGTTCGTCCACCACGCCCACCACCCCGGCCAGGCCGGACACCAGCCGCCGGGTGCGCGCGGAGATGGCGGTGGCCAGGCCGGTGGCGGCGTCGAGATCGTCCGGATCGCCGACGGCCGGGCCCTTGCGCAGGAAATCGTGCAGGCGCGGGTGGGTTTCGAACCAGTCCACGACGGTCGAGACCGCGCGCGCCAGGATCTCCCGGATCGAGCCGGAGCCGACATCGAGCGCGGCGTCGAGGGTGTCGGTGAAGCGTTCGCCGATGGCGGTGCGCACCCGGCGGTCCAGATCGTCGCGGCCGTCGAACTGGCGGTAGACCACCGACTTGGCCAGTCCGGCCCGGTCGGCGATCTGCTGCATGGAGGCGTCGGCGTGCTGCTGTTCGAGCAGTTCGATGGTGGCCGCGATGATGCGCTCGCGGCGCTGATCGTTGTGCGGCTGCCAGCGCGCCTGCCTGCCACCGGGGGCGGCAGGCGCGGATGGCTGCGTGGTCGGCACGGTCCGAGTCTAGAACACCGGGGTCCGGCCACCGGGTCGCGCGCGCGGGCGGCGCGGCGGCCGACCGGAAGGTGTTCGCGGGGACCGGGTTCCGGTGTCAGACCTCGTGCGCGGCCGCCGCGGCGGTCAGGACGCCGCCCGCCCCGGCCGCCCGTTCGCGCGCGTAATCGACCACGGCGCGGGCGTAGTCGGCGTCGCCGTCCGGGGTGCAGGCGCGCACCAGCTGGTCTCCCGCTTCGTCGAGGTGCGCGCTCGGGCCCTGCTCGGCCAGCAGCACGACGATGGCCTCCCAGGTCTCGGCGTGCTGATCGGGCAGGTTCAGGAGTTCCTCGAGGTACTGGCCGGGTTCGAGCAGACGCAGTGCCCGGCGCGCGTAGGCGTGGACGCGGCGGGGTAGTTCGGTGCGAATGAGTTCGATGTCGCCCTGGTCCACGTGCCCCGGATGGCCGGGAAGAATTCGCATGGACCACATCTCGGTGAGGGAGTCTGGCAGGGCGGAGTCGGTGAGCAGTCCGGGGCCGGTCGCGGCCGCGAGCGGGACGGGGTCGGCGCCGCGCCGGGTCTCGCGCCAGTTGCAGAACTCCCACCAGGGCGCGGGGGTCGCGCTCAGGGTCAGGCCGAAGCTCAGCACCTGCTGCCCGCCGGTGTAGGTGCGGAAGGTGCGGGTGCGGCCCACGGCGGCAACGCCTTCGGGCTCGACCCGGGTCCAGGTCGGCTCGTCGCCGTCAAAAGCGTAGGGCTCCAGCAGTTTTCCCGTGGTTCGCATCAGGCGGCGCAGCGCCGAATCCGGTGTTGCCATATCGGGCAGATTACTGGCGCGGTCCGACGGATCCGGGGAACCGCACCGGTGTCATGTCGCGGCCGAATCGATCTTGGTGTCCGGATCGGCGGGCGGTTGACAAGTGCGGGCGAATCGAAATACCGTCGGTATTCGAATACTGTCGGTATCAACACCGTGGTTGAACGAGGGGTATAGGACATGAGGTATCCAGGGACCGGCGCGGACCGGGTCCGTCGCGGTGGCGCCGAGCTCGCGGCGGGTGCGCGATGAGCGGGGCGCGGCAACCGCGCGTGGTGATCATCGGGGCCGGGGTGTCCGGTATCGCGAGTGCCATCACGCTGCGGCGCAACGGCTTCCACGACTTCGTCATCCTGGAAAAGGGCTCCGACGTGGGCGGGGTGTGGCATTGGAACCGGTATCCGGGGCTGACCTGCGACGTGCCGTCGCAGGTGTACCAGTTCGGCTTCGCGCCCAAGCCGGACTGGTCGCGGGTGTTCGCGCCCGGGCCGGAGATCCAGCGCTACCTGGCCGACGTCGTCGACGACTTCGGGCTGCGCCCGCACGTGCGCGTCGATTCGGAGGTGGTGTCGGCGGAGTTCACCGGGAACGGCTGGCGGGTCGAGACCGTCGGCGGGCAGGTGCACGAGGCGGATTTCGTCATCTCCGCGACCGGCGTGCTGCACCATCCCGCCTGGCCGAAGATCCCCGGGCTGGACGAGTTCACCGGCGATGTCGTGCACACCGCGCGCTGGGACGACGCCGTGCGCACCGCGGGTAAACGGATCGCGGTGCTCGGCACCGGATCGACCGGGGTGCAGGTGGTGTCCGCGCTGCAGCCCGCCGCCGAGCGCATCACCCATTTCGTGCGCAGTCCGCAGTGGGTGATCTGGGCGCCGATGTGGTTGCCGCAGCCGGCGTTCGTCGGCGCGGTGCTGGATCGGCTGCCGACCCTCAACCGGGCCCTGCATCAGGCCGGTATGGCGGGTGCGAAGGTGTTCACCGACGTCGTCACCCGGCCGAGCTGGCGGCGGCGCGCGGTGCAGGAGTACGCGCGCCTGAGCCTGCGCGCCCAGGTGACCGACTCGAAGCTGCGTGCCGAGCTGACCCCCGACTACGAGCCGCTGTGCAAGCGACAGGTGTTGTCCGGCAGCTACTATCGCGCCCTGCGCGCCCGCAACGCCGAACTCGTCACCGACGGGATCGAGGAGATCACCCCGACCGGCATCCGCACCGCGGACGGCCGCCACCACGAGGTCGACACGATCGTGCTGGCCACCGGTTTCCGCGCGCACGACTACATGCGCCCCATGAAACTCACCGGCCGCGACGGGATCTCGATCGACGACGCCTGGGCCAAGGGCCCGCGCGCCTATCGCATGACCGCGATCCCCGGCTTCCCCAACTTCTTCACGGTCCTGGGCCCGAACTCACCCACCGGCTCGATTCCCCTGCACCACGCCGCCGAGGTGACCGCCCGCTACATCACCGCCTGGATCCGGCGCTGGAGCACGGGCGAGTTCGACACCGTCGAGGTGACCGAGGCCGCCACCGACCGGTTCGGCGACCAGGTCGGCGAGGCCCTGCAGCCCACGGTCTGGAACACCGGCTGCAACTCCTGGTACTTCACCGAGGGTGGGCACATCGACCTGCTGCCGTTCGACCGCCGGACTATGGAGGAGATGCTCGCGACTCCCGAGGACGAGGATTTCCAGCTGACCAAGGGGTGAGCGGGGCTCGGAGCCGGTTCGTCCGCGTGTCCGTGGCCGGTCGCCACCGGGCACGGACACGCGGGCGCGATGGCGGGCAGAACGATCGGACCGGGATGCAGGGAACTCACCCGCAGCGAGTAGCGCATCCGTACGAGGTGTGTCAGGTGGCGGGGACGCCCGTGTCCGGCCGATTGCGCGCTGTTCGGCATCACGGCCTCCGAGTCGATCTCGGTGCCGCTTCGCCCGGGGGTGACGCGACCGTGTGTGGCAGCCGGTCGGCGCTGACCACGAACTCGTCGGTGCAATCCCCGTGCGGCATCGGGTTCTTCACCCCGGGTCGGCACCTACCCGTCACCCTCGGTGCCGCGATCGCACCGGGCGGATTCGAAGGATGACCCGGATGAGTCCTGTCCGGCTCACCGGTGGAAGCGCGCATCGGTTGGAGGACCGAATCTGTGCGCCATTGTGGCGAAGGGGAGTGATGCGGTATCGGTCGTGGTTGGTGCCGACCGTTCCGACTCTCGCGTGGCTTCAGCGGTGGGTGGAGTGACTGCGGTCGTCGGGGACGTGGTGGGCGGGGTGGTGGGTCCGTGCGGGCGGGATCAGCCCGGCCACTGGTGAACTCGGGTTTGGGGGACGATCGCGGGGGCCTGGGTCGCGGGGCTCTGGGGGCGGGGAGCGGTGTAGGTGGGGACCACCTGTTGGACGGGTGGGGCGGGGGCTATGTAGGGCTCGGTCTCGGGCGGGGCCTCGGCGGGTGGGGCCGTCGTTGTTTCCACCGGTGAGGGCGGTGCGGTGGTCGACGGTGCGGTGGTCGTCGTGATCGGCGCGGTGGTCGTTGTGGTGGAAGGGGCTGTGGTGGTGGGGGATTCGGAACCGCCACGAATGGCAAGGGTTATGCCGATCGTGGCGGTGATCGCGGTGAGCAGGACGCCGGAGGCGATGACGGCTCGGCGCTTCGGACGAGCGGGCGCCGGGGAGTCGAGGATCTCGGCAGCGGATGGCGCGGGGAGTATGCGCGGCTCATCGGAATTCGGTTGTGCGGCGGGCAAGTCGGTGGCGTCGGCCGCCGGCTGATCGACGCGCGGGTTCGCGGGCTTGCGGAGGTCTACCGGCGTGGGGACAGGAGCCACGCGAGGTGCGGGGGAGCTGATGACGGTGGGGATCGCCGCCTCGTCGCGGAATGCGCTGTCTTCGAGGGGGTTCCTGTCGCCATGGGCGGCGGCGTCTCCGTCTGTATCGGCGGCGCGGGATGCGCTGTCCTCGAGAGGGTTGCTGTCGTCATGGACGGCGGCGGCCGCCCCGGCAGTGGAGGCTCGATCTGTGTCGGCCGCGCGGGATGCGTCGGTCACTCGGGGTGCTTCATCGGCCCGAGCGCCTCCCGTGTCGCGCGGTTCGGCTGTCCGCCGGTCGAATTCCGTTGTCGCGGAAGAAGAGTGCGCGGGAGTCTCGGGCGCGACCGGTGATCGAGAATGCGCAGCGCGTTCGGTGGGCGCCAGGGGCGGGAGGGCGCGGGCGGCGGCCTCGGCCAGCGCGGCGCAGGTGGGGTAGCGGGAATCGGGGGACTTGGCCAGGGCGGTGGCGATCACCACGTCCAGGTCGGCGGGCAGGTCCGGGCGTACCTCGCGGGGGGAGGGCGGCGGCGCGGTCAGGTGGGCGCCGATGACCGCGGCCTGATCCTTGCGGGCGAAGGGCTGGCGGCCGGTCAGGAGCTGGAAGAGGGTGCAGCCCAGGGAATAGATGTCGGCGCGGTGGTCGGCGGGGGTGTCGCCGAACCGCTCGGGGGCGGCGTAGGCGAAGGTGGCGGCGATACCGGAGAGGGTGACGGTGTCGTCCAGGGTGCGGGCGATCCCGAAGTCGGTCAGGACCGCGCGTTCGCCGTGCCTGCGGTTGTGCTCGATGAGCAGGTTCGCCGGCTTCACGTCGCGATGCAGGACGCCGCGCGCGTGCGCGTAGTCCAGGGCGTGGGCGGCGTCGGTGATCAGCCGGACCGCGCGGGCGGGGGCCAGGCCGTGCGGGTGCGGCTCGAGCAGCGCGGCGGCGTCACCGCCGTCGATGTGGCGCATCGCCAGCCACAGCGCCGGGTCGTCGAGCTCGCTGCGGTCGTACACCGGGACGATGTTGGGGTGGTCGAGCCCGGCCGCCAGATTGGCTTCGCGGGTGAACGCCGAGCGCGCCTTGGCGTCCGCGGTGAAGGTGGTGGCCAGCACCTTGAGCGCGACCCGCCGTTCCAGGCGCGGATGCTCGGCCAGGTACACCGCGCCCATTCCGCCCGCCCCGAGCAAGCGCTCGATGGTGAACCCGGCGAAGACCGCCCCCGGTGCCAAACTCACTGCATCCTCCCCGCACACACCCGCGGGCCGCGCCCGAATCGGCGTCGCGGCCCGCTGAGAATGTAGCGCAGTCGACCGGATGGCCGGTACGACACGGGAATCCGAGCCGACCGGCCGGCTCGGGTCAGAGGAAGCGGAATCCGGCGCCCGCCCCGCCGCGCTGGTCGATGTCGCCGAGGATGAAGTCGATGCCCGTCGCCACGTCGGGTTCGTGAATCGGGTTGAGCGGGTTCGAACACGAGGGCAGTCGAATGACCAGGCCGCCCAGGTGGATCGCCTGGCCGGAGATGATCATGCCCACCAGCCGGTCGCCGACCAGCACGGGCGCTCCGGAGTCGCCGTAGTCCGCGCAGACGTGGCTGCTGAACCCGCCGCCGAGGTCCTCCCAGACCGGCCCGCAGGTGAACCCGGTGGTGCGCCCGTTCTTGCACACCCAGGACAGTGGTCCGGGCGGCGCGCCGACGCCGTTGATCACGCTCTGGGTGACCTGGCGGACCGGTACGAC
The DNA here is from genome assembly GCF_053981095.1 of Nocardia sp. NPDC003693. Taxonomy (NCBI): domain Bacteria; kingdom Bacillati; phylum Actinomycetota; class Actinomycetes; order Mycobacteriales; family Nocardiaceae; genus Nocardia; species Nocardia sp. NPDC003693. Next base: position 122,867 of record NZ_JBSFNO010000013.1, on the reverse strand, counting down.
GCGTGCGGCGTCGAATTCGATGATCGCCCAGTCCCAGTAGTGGTCGACCTCGACGAACTGGCCGATGATCCCGGTGCCGGGCGAGGCCTCGGACCAGACCGGCATGCCGGGGTTTCCGCAGTGCCCGGCGGTGATGCCGACCAGGCGATCGGCGTTGTCGTAGCCGATGGCGGTCAGGGTGCACAAGCCGACCACGCCGGGGTCGCCGGTGCCGATGGCAATGCCCGAACCACCGCCCATCGGGGCGGGCCCGTTCGCGGCGGCGCTGCCGGGCAGCAGTGCGGCGAGCGTGAAGAGCGTTGCGGCGGAGAGGGATCCGGCGCTGGTGCACATCCTTGCCAAAGACAACATGCCGAACCTCCCGGGTGTGGATACCACTGAGGCCATTCGTGTGTGTCGGATGGGACGCGTACTCGCGAAGAACGCCCGCCAGGCGGACCCGTGAAGCTGTGCCCGGACAAACATACCGGTCGGTTCAGTTTAAGCAAGCGAGCGCTGCGTCGAATTCGACGGGTGCTCGGCGCGCTCGCCCAGCCTGGGTGGCTCGGTGGCCCGAACCAGCCCCGACCTGGGATGTGTGAAGCGGGCCCGGCGGTGCCGGGCCCGGGCACTCACTCGCGCAGCGCGTCCTCGCGCAGGCGGTTCAGGGTGCGGGTCAGCATGCGGGACACGTGCATCTGGGATACGCCGAGGTCGTCGGCGATCTGGGTCTGGGTCTTGCATTCGAAGAAGCGCATGGTCAGCAGCCTGCGCTCGCGATCGGGCAGCTCGGCCAGCAGCGGGCGTACCGCCAGGCGCTGTTCGATGAGCTCGTAGTCGGGTTCGACGCCGCCGAGCGTCTCGGCCCGGGGCAGCGGGGCGTTGTCGCTGTCGTCGCCGGTCATCGTGGTGTCCAGCGACGACGCCTGGTAGGCGTTGGAGGCGATGAGCGCCTGGGTCACCTCGAGTAGATCGATGTCGAGTTCCGCGGCGATCTCGCGGGCCCTGGGCATGCGCCCCAGGCGCTGTGCCAGGAGTTCGATCGTGGAGCCGAGCTGGACCTGAATTTCTTTGGTGCGACGGGGAACTCGCACCGCCCAGGTGTAGTCGCGAAAGTGCCTGCGGACCTCGCCCATGATGGTCGGCACGGCGAAGGACAGGAACGGCGAGCCGCGCGCGACCTCGAAGCGGTCGACCGCGCGGACCAGGCCGAGACGGGCGACCTGCAGCAGGTCGTCGAAGGTCTCCCCGCGGCCGGCGAAGCGGCGCGCTATGTGTTCGGCCAGTGGCAGGCAGCGTTCGATTATGTGCTCGCGCAGGACATTACGGTCGGTGTCGTCGGCCTGCTCGAGTTCTGTGAACGCGGCCTCGATGTCGTCGTAGCTGTTGACTCGCGTCACCTCAGACCTCCAGCGCGGCGGGCAGGTTGGGGTAGGAGTTGAGCAGGCCGCGCGCGCCGGTGAGGCGCAGGACGCGGTCGACCTCGCGCCGGCCGACGACCGTGCGCAGATCCACGCCGTTCGCCACGGCCTCGGTCGCGGCGCAGATGAGCACCGCCGCGTTGCCGATGCTCAGGAACCGGGTGTTGCGCAGGTCGAGAACCACGATGGCGGCGGCCGCGCGCAGCGCGTCGGTCAGGGTCCGGCGGAATTCGGGGAGCACGAGGGCGTCCAGTTCGCCCTCGATGCGGATGATGGCGTGCACGTGCGGGGAGTCGTCGTGCGCCCGGGACGCGAGGCGGAGCGACGGCATGTCGACCTCGATACGCCCCGGCAGAGCTGCGGTTGCGGACACGGCGAAACCTCCCGTGAGGGGGTGTCCATCCGCGTCGATCCACCATGTCGGCGACTCACCGCGGTCGGGCGGTGCGCTGTCCGGCTGTCGAGAGGTGGACTGATCTCGCCGGACGCGGCACGGACCAGGATCGGCTGTATTCTCAACCTCCTCTGGGGTTACCCCTCCCCGCGCGTGGCCAAACCGTTGCCTGCGAGGTGTGCGAATTTCGGCCGGGTTTCGGATCGGCCGCCGCTGGCAACAAAGGGGGTGGGGAGAACACTTCCGAAGGAGATCCCGCGATGAGCGCACGTTTTTCGGACACTGCCACCGATACGAGACAGCAGCCCGCCGAGGCTCTCCTGGATACCTGCAACGGCCCCGGCCTCGCCCTGCTACTCGTCGGCATCATCGCCCTCGGATCGACCCTCACCGCCGCCGCCTCCGGTTCTCCCGGCTGGCTCGCCCTCGGCGCCGCCACCAGCCTCGTCTGCCTTGCCGCCGGGCTGGTGGTTGTCGTGGCCGAGGTTCGCCACGCACGCGCGTCGTACGACGATGCGCTCGAGCTGCTGGAGGTGCACGGGTAGTTCGTGTCGCCGGACGCGGCGGTGCCCGGCTACCGGAGGGCCGATAGCCGGGCGGATGGGCGGTCGGGATCAGCCCTGCAACGTCGGGACGACGATCAGTTCGGCGATGTTGACGCGGGTAGGAGCGGCCAGGGAGTAGGCGATGGCGTCCGCGATGTCCTCGGGGGTCAGGATCTCGAAGCCGGTGCGCCACTGCTCGAGCTGGGCGAGCTGGGTCTCGTCGCGCATGCCGGTGCCGAGCTCGGTGCCGACGAAGCCGGGTTCGATGGTGCGCACCCGAACCCCGCGCGGACCGTACTCGGCCCGCAGGTTGCGGGTGAGGTGGGCGACCGCGGCCTTGGTGGCGGTGTAGACGGCGTAGTTGGGGAAGACCTGGTGCCCACCGATCGAGCCGACGTGGACCAGGTCCGCGGCCCCGCCCGCCCCGGCCACGGCGAGCAGGTCGTCGATGAAAGCCCTTCCGGTGTAGAGCAATCCGTTGATGTTGGTACCGACCATCTCGTCCCACTCGCCGGTGTGCGCCGACTCGTACGGCGCGGCGAGCATGACCCCCGCGTTGGCGACGACGGCGTCGACCGGTCCGAGCGCGGCCCGGACCGAGGCCGCCGCGTCCAGCACCGACTGCCGGTCACTGACGTCGGCGTGGACCGCGATGGCCCCCGCCCCGAGTTCCCCCGCCAGCTCGTCGAGCCGCTCCTTACGCCGCCCGAGCAGCGCGACCCGCGCGCCGTCGGCGACCAGCCGCCGCGCGGTGGCGGCGCCGATTCCGCTGGTGGCTCCGGTGATCACGGCGGTACGTCCTGCAAGTGTGTTCGTCATGGGAACAACGTTCGTGCAGGTCGGTGGCCCGTGCCAGGTCGCGGAGTTCCTGGTAGTGCCAGGGCTACCCAGGGGCTTGTGGGTGGTTTCGGTGCGGGTTGGTGCTCGAACGTGCAGCCGTCGGGCTGGGCGGTCACGGTGTTGTGTGCTGCCGCAAGACGACCGCTCGACGAATCTCCTGGGCGACCAGCTTTGACAGCGGTTCGTGTGAGTCCAGGCTCAGGTGTAGTCCGTCGCGGCCTGGTCGTGCTGCGGTTGACGCGTCGATGAACAGGGCACCACGCCGCTCTGCGACGGTGCGAATCGCCGCGCCGAGTTCGCGTGATTTGAGCACGGAGTCAGCATTGAATTCCGAAGTGCTCTCGACGAATTCGGGCGCGGCGGCGTCGAGATGGATTGGGCTCACCAAGACGATCGTCGGTACTTCGCCCGTGCGTGTCCACGCTGCCTGATCGATGTCGTCGATGTATCCGTGCAATGCGGTGGCCGTGTCCACCGGACTTCGGTCGAACCTGACCTTGAGGTCGTTCGTCCCCAGCATGATGACGACGATGTCCAAGGGTGAATGGCTGCGCAGGCAGGGGTGGAAGTAGTTCCGGCCATTGCGATCCCAACGTTCCGGGTCGTCCAGATCGGTGGTTCGCCCTCCCAAGCCTTCCTCGATAACCGAGAATTCGTTGCCCAGTTCGGTCTGCAACAGACCCGTCCAACGAACGTCAGCCGGCCATCTGCCAGTTCCTTCCGACCGTTGACCGAAGGTATTGGAATCTCCGAAGCACAAGACTGTTCGGGCAAGTGGATTGACGATCATCGACACGATTCTCCCGGTGCGGCCGACGGCTCAGGTGTGACCGTGTGCTCGGAGGATTTCAGAGCGCTTGCCAGGTCCAGGGTTTCGGGACCAAGCCGCGTAGACAGGCGATGCGATGCTCGGCCTCGGTCGCGGCGGATGGCCGGGAACCGGACTTGCGGAGCGCGAAGGCGAGCCATCGGAGTTCCTGGATGTCGGCGAGTAGGCGATGACCGGGCCAGTCGGTGATGTCGTCGCCGTAGGCCTCGGCGAATCGCCGGTATTCGGCGTCGGAAATTCGATGGAAGTCCACGTGGTCGGCCGTGAGTGGGATGAGATCCCATTCGCGCCGGCCGATGGAGACGCCGTCGAGATCGAGCACCACGGGCTCGCCGGAGAGCGGCACGACCAGATTCCCTTGCCAGGCGTCCCCGTGTATGACGCAGGGCCGCGAGGGCATGTCCAGATCGTCATACTGTTGCCGCAGTTGCGAATACAGTTCCACGAGCCAGTCGCGGTCGGCGTCGGTGATCGTGGTCGCGGACTCGATGGACCCCAGGACGCCGTCGAAGGGCGCGTAGGCGGGAAGCGGAATATCCGTCGGCGGCGTCAGCGCGTGCAAGCGGCGGAGCATGCCGCCGAGTTCTTCGGGTGTGGACGGCCGATGGTCCGGGATGAGGGTCCACCAGGTCACCGGCCGGTCGTAGACGAGGGTGGGTTGTGGAATCGCGTCCACCGCGGCAACGGCCTCGATCCCATTCTCGTTGAGCCACTGCGAGATACGTAGTTCTCGCTGCGCCGCACGATAGGTGTTCGGCGGGCCGACCCGTGCGACGATGCCGCCGGGCAGTTCGAAGATCGCGTGCGAGCCGTCGCGGATGGGGGTCACATCACTGATGTCGATGCCGTTGACCCGGGCCGCGCGGCGCAACACCCTGGCGGCGCTTGACCCCTCGCCGGGCTGACTCATGCGGACGCCTCGGATTTCTCCCGGTCGTCGTTGATCGAGCTGTACAGTTCGTGCACTCCGGGGACGGCAAGGTGTTTGATCGCGGCGCGAGACAGCACCTGGATCTCATCTCGAATGCGTTGCGAGCGTAGAAGAGTCCCCTGCCTAACCGCCCGGATACCGAGTTCGGCTGCCTCTCCGGGGTCGCCTATCCGCATCGTCAGGGTGGCCAATCGCGTGAGCGAGAAAGTCTGCGACCGGGGGTAGCGTTCGCTCTGACGACGGATGGCCTGGTCTATTCGGGGTGCGGCCAACTCGATCCGGTTGCGCGCCAGTGCGACCGGGATGAGTGCTTTGCCGGTGCTTCCGAGGTGTTCGGCTTCGTCGTAATAGCACATCCACGGCACGTCCTCGCCCGGCGTGCTGTCGGCGAAGTAGTCGTCCGAACGCGCGACTTCGGCCAGCGCCTCGTCGGTACGTCCCAGTGCGGCGAGGAACTGTGCCCGCAGCGCGCTGAGCATGGCCCGGGTGGTGGCCGCGAGTCGATCGGAGCGGACCTGGGCGAGTTCGATGAGTGACAGCGCATTGTCGATGCCGCTGGTGTAGGCCGCCATGCGGGCCATGTCGGCGAGAATGCTCGCGCGTAATTCCCATGATCCGGCGGAGTCCGCGCACCACAGGGCGAATCGAGAGTGCTCATCCGCCGTGGGGAAGTCGGCGATATCGAAGGCGGCGAAGGCTGCGACTCCGCTCAGGTTGCCCACCGCTTCGAGTAGTGCCCTGCGTGTTTCGGGCGTGGCCCTGCGTCGTACGAGTGGTGCGAATGCGTAAAGCTGTTGATTGGCAGCGGTACTGGCCGACCCGCCACCGTGCATGTTTTCCGCAGTCGCCGCGCGGCGGGCTGCCGCTCGCACCAGTTCGACATCCGACCACGTCGCGGTCCCGGTGCAGTCCGGATCGGGCGCGTACGACGCGGGCGCGGAATCGAGGTTGTACGGGCTGAAGACGTTGGCGGTGAGCGATCTGCCGGGTTGATCAGTTGCGTCGAGTGCTCCGGTGGCACGGCGTCGCTCCTGCCGGGCGGCATCCGCCCGTGTCCGAAGGGCGACGAGCGAACCGTCCGCGCGTAGGGCTTTGTCGATCGCGGCAACAACTTCGGGCGACGGAAGGTTGGCGTCCTCCCACTCGGTCATCGTGACGTACTGGCGTGAGTATCCGGCCATCGAGGCCAGTGTGCGCTGCGAGATGCCCGCCTCCTTCCGGAGCCGCTTGATCTCTCGCGCCAGTTGATCGGCGGTCGTCGGTGGTTGTTCGTCGGGTTCGATCGTCGGGTCGCACTCGCCCTCGGCCATGGATTCATTCTGGTCCATCGCGCGAGGGTGGCAAGGGCGCTTTCGTCGGGACTTGCCATCTTTCTTGCCTGTCTCACCTCGCGGTTTGCTCGCTGTGCGACACCGCGAATCACGCGGCCGCATCGCAACGATCAGGGGGCACCGATGAACCGAGGGAACGAGGTCTTCAGATTCGCGGGTGGGGTGTTGGAGCTTCAGGTCAGCCATCGCGAAGCCGGGGGTGATTCCGGCTTCCATCTGAGTTTTCTTGGCGTCGACAGAGACCGCGGTGCAGACGAGTCGCTGTGGGAGAGGGTGGACATGCCTCATAAGCCAACGTGCCTGGGCTACTTACGGACCGACGTGTCCGGCCCTGCCCAACTATGGGACCAGAGCCGAATTCGCAGGCTCGCTGAGCGTTTGGGCTACGACTTCGCCGACACGGTGGTCTACGACCCGCGGTTCGGGCGGCCGCCTCTGGCGCGGTTGAAGGCGCAGGCGACGCGGTTGAACGCAGAGGCGGTCATCGTTCCCGGTCCGGAGCATTTCGAGGGTGCGGTTGTTCCGGGGTGTCTGGTGCGGCAGCTCGACGTGATCACCGTTCATCCGGAGGAGACCTATGCCCGGCGGATGACCTCGCTACTGACCGAGCTGCCGCGCGACCGTGTGGACGGTGCGTAACCGATTCCGCTCGAAGCCACTTCGATGCTCGGGATATGGAAAGGGGTGATGGATAGAGCGATTCAGGACAACCCGATGGTGTTGCTCCACAACCCATCGCGCGACGAACCCTCGGCCCACCGCAACCGTGCCGGGGGTTCTTCGCGTTGCGTGGCAGTGGGCACGATTGACCGGCGGTGCGTTTGGTACCCCGCCCGGCACGCAGTGTGGCCGCCGACCGCCGCGTGGTGGCCGCCCCGACTGCGCCGGAGCGGCCGATCCCTGCCGCGCGCCGGCCGTCCAGCTGGGCGGCGAGAGTTCGAATCCGGGCCCGGCGCCACAACCTTCCTGGGGGTGACAGGGCCACCCAGCCTCGCCTCGAACGCCCTACGCTCGACTGATGAGCACCGACAACCAACTCGGGGAATTCCTGCGGGCGCGGCGGGCGCTGACCCGGCCGGAAGAATTCGGGCTGGCCGGGGGCGGGCAGCGGCGGGTCGCGGGGTTGCGGCGGGAAGAGGTCGCGCTGTTGGCGGGGGTCAGTGCGGACTACTACGTGCGGCTCGAGCAGGGGCGGGACAAGCGGCCTTCCGAGCAGGTGCTCGAGGCTTTGGCCCGGGTGTTCGCGCTCGACGAGGAAGCCGCCGCGCATCTGCGGGGGCTGGCCCGGCCGGTCGCGCGGCGGCGGCGGGCGGCGCGGCGGCCCGAGAAGGTCGCGGCCGGGCTGCTGCGGCTCATGGACTCGTGGCCGCGTACGCCGGCCGTGGTGTTGGGCAGGCACCTGGACGTGCTGGCCGCCAACCCGCTCGCGGCCATTTTGAACGCGTGCTCGGTGCCGGGGGTCAACCAGGTTCGCATGGTGTTCCTGGACCCGCAGGCGCGGGAGGTGTACGCGGACTGGCCCGCCATCGCCGCCGACACCGTGGCCAGTTTGCGTGCCACGGCGGGGGACGACCTCGACGACCCGCGGCTGGTCGAGCTGGTCGGGGAGCTCTCGCTGCGCAGCGCCGACTTCCGCCGGCTCTGGGCGCGGCACGACGTGCGCGCCAAAGCCGGTGGGGTCAAGCGCTTTCGCAACCCGCTGGTCGGTGAGCTGACGCTCTCGTACGAGACGTTCACCGTCACCGGAGCGCCGGGGCAGATCCTCATCGCCTATCACGCCGAACCCGGCTCGGCGTCCGAACAGAACCTGCACCTGTTGAGCGCCATGGCCGGGACTGCGGCGGCCGCGGCTCAGCCCAGCGCGGACGCGGTCGGGACGACGACGCCGTAGAGATCGCCGATCGTCGCCAACGCGGACGCGTGCAGTTGCTCGGCGGACACCGCGCCGACCGCCGAGGGCAGCGGGCGGGTCGCGCAGGCGTCGGCGACCACGGTGGGCTCATTGCCGCGCAGGAACGCGCCCTCGGTGGTGAAGGTGACGCACATGTGGGTCATGAAACCGGCCACCACCACCCGCTTGTTGCCGGCGGCGTCGACCCGGTCGGCGAGATCGGTGCCGACGAAGGCGTTGGGCGCGGTCTTGATCACCACGGGCTCGCCCTCGACGGGCACGACGCGGGGATGGATCTGCCCGATCTCGGCGGTGATGTCGTAGGGGGTGCCGACGCCGCCGTCGTTGACCACGTGGATGATCGCCGCACCGGCCGCGCGAGCGCGGGCCAGGAGGTCTGCGGCGGCGTCCAGGGCCGTTTCCCAGCCGGTCAGCTCCATGACGCCTTGGGTGTAGGTGTTCTGGTAGTCGATCAGGATCAGCGTCGAATCGGCCAGCGCCGCCGGGGTCGAGTCGAAGCCGTTGAGGTCGCGCAGCGTGGTGCTCTGGCGGGTCATTTCTTCAATATCCTTCTGCTGCAGTGGGTTTCGGTATCGCGCTTCGCATCGAGGGGCGATGTGTTCCACGCTAGGCCGGATTCGGCGTGTCGGGAATGTCGGGTAACCTGCAGAATCGGACATCGCCCGATCGCTGGAAAGGTCACCCGTGGAGCGCTTGATCGTCGTCGTGCTGTTCGACCGCGTCGACCTGCTCGACGTCACCGGGCCGCCGGAGGTCTTCGCGCTGTTGCAGCGGGAGATGGACGAACCCACCGGCTATCACGTGGTGCTGGCCGCCGAGACCATGGATCCGGTCACCACCTCGGCCGGGGTGCGTGTCCTGCCGGACGTGACTTTCGACGAGCTGACCGGGCGCGCCATCGACACGCTGCTGATACCCGGCGCGGTCGAGGTCGATGAACGCCGCCGCGTCCGAGCGGTCAGCGACCCCGCCGTGGTCGACCGCGTCCGTGCCCTGTCCGGCGCGGCCCGGCGCGTGGCCTCGGTCTGCGTGGGCGCGCACATTCTGGCCGACGCCGGCCTGCTCGACGGCAAACGCGCCACCACGCACTGGTCGACCGCGCAGCAGCTTGCCGCCGACCACCCGGCGATCGAGGTGGACGCCGATCCCATCTTCATCCGCGACGGGAACGTCTGGACCGGCGCCGGACTCACCGCCTGCCTGGACCTGGCGCTCGCGCTGGTGGCCGACGACTTCGGCGACGCCCCCGCCCTGCGGGTCGCCCGCCAGCTGGTGATGTACCTCAAGCGCCCCAGCGGCCAGAGCCAGTTCAGCGTGTCCCTGGAACCCATATCGACCACCCGCCGCGTGGACGCGTTGCGGCACTACATCACTCGCAACATCGCGTCCCCGCTGACGGTCACCGACCTGGCCGCCGAGGCCCACATGAGCGAACGTCAGCTCAACCGGATCTTCAAGTCCGAGCTGGGTATGTCCCCGGCCGCCTACATCGAGTCCGCCCGCGTGGAGGTGGCTCGCAACCAGCTGGAGACGACCGATGCGACCCTGGATCGGATAGCCACCCGCTCCGGCTTCAACACGACCGACACCCTGACCCGGGCCTTCCGCCGGACCCTCGACGTCACCCCCACCGAGTACCGAAATCGCTTCCGCATCAACTGACTCGGCGTGGCTGGCGTTCTCGCGGGTGATTCCCGATCGCCACGGACGTGACGATGGTCGCGGGGTCAGGACATGATCACCAGGGGCTGGGTTTCGGTTGCGGGGCATAGGGATTCGACGAACGCGGTCAGGCGGATCCGGGAGTCGGCGAGGGCGCAGGTAAAGCTGCGGCGGCCGTCGGCGGCCTCGCGGTCGGTGGTCGTCTCGGTCATGTTCAGGGCCTGCGCCCACTGCAGGAGGTGGGAAGTCGCCTCGATGCTGGGCAGGTCGGGGTCGATGGTGCCGCAGAACTCGGCCTCGGGTGAGGTGTCGGCGGGGGTCGTGGCCAGGCGGGCGCAGCACTCCCACATCCAGGTCACCTGCGGCAGGGGTTTCCCGGCGGCCGCGACCGCATAGGAATTGACCGTCCGAGAGACGGTTTCGATCGCGGCCATCGTCAGCGAATCGGTCACAGGCGACAGGGTGCCACCCCTGGTCAGCGGATCAGCGGAACCTGCGCGGTGCGCGTGTCGGGGCGGGGGAGCGCGGTGCGGGCGGGGCCGCTATCGTGCATCCACGATCCCGCGCGGGCTCGCCGCGCCCGCCTCGGCACGGTGGTCGCGCGGCGGCGGTACGACCGGCGCGGATCGTAGGGTCAGTGTTGTTGCGGGAGCGTGGCTTTGGCGTGTCGCCTGAGTCGGCGCACCGGGCGATCGGGCTAATCTGAGCGTAACGAGATGAAAGGGATGCACGGTGACCTCTTCGAATTCGCAGCGCCGCGTGGTGCGGGCGCCCGCGGACTGGGTGCCCGACGCCGGACTGGTGGCGGCGGCCCTGGAGAATCCCAGCGGCGTGGTCGCCGCGATCGACCGTGAGTATGTCGACGATCCCGACGGGTACGTCCCGGCGGAGGCGGTCAAGGGCTGCTGGCTGGTCGATGAGAACGGCGCTCTGACAGGCGAGTTCGAGGAGAACCCGAACCACGGCGCGCCCGCCGACGATTTCGCCAGGCTCGCGAGCGACGACACCTTCATCGGCCGCCTCGGCTTCGATCCCGAGGAGATGATCCGGGAGCAGATCACCGCGATGCTCGTCGAGCAGGTCCCCGGCACCATCGTCGAATGGATCAAGGTCACCGACGACCCGCGCCAGCTGACCGCCGGAATCCACGGAGCGGAGAACCGATTCACCGTCACCCGCGTCGGCATCGCCATACCGGTCGCGTTCGCCGCCGTGAGCCCCAGCGCGCGCCGCGAAATCCTCTGGGGCGTACTGACCTACGCCCAGACCGGCATGAACGATCCGGCGACCAACCGGCGCCGCATGTGGCTGGATCTGCGGGAGACGCTGGACTGGGCCGAGGAACAGTTGCAGCCCCGGCTGTTCGAGGAGCCGGGCAGCCGGAACTGACTCGACTCGGACGCGCTCGGTCGGCGTGTGAATTCGTCCCATGGGCGGGGTTTCGTCGAGCTCGTCCGGGGTCGACCGCCGTGCTCGGTCGTCACCAGGCGGACGCGGCCGCCGCGCTGGCAAGCTATCTTCACCAGCGCGGCGCTACCGACACGTCGTACCTACATGGCGCGGATCGACTGCAGCACATCGATTTCACCGACCGTTGGCTGAAGGACAGGCCTCACGAGATATGCGCGCCACCACGGCGGTGGCTGACGTACAACCAACCTGGGACCGTCCGCCTGTTCGTGGTCGATCGCCACGGTGGGGTACGGATGATCAGGTTTCCGTTGGCCCCAGCCTGACACCGGTCCGACGACAACCAAGATCAAACACACTGAAATGCCCCTGACCGCCCGGTTCTGGACTTCCGCGGCGCTCGCCGGTGAACGCACTGAACTGGCCGGGATCCGATCCTGACACCAGTCTCTATCCGGCCGAGTTGAGGATGGTCCAGACGATGCTCATATCGGCTCTGTGCCGTAGGCCTGTCGGTCGTGATCGTTATCTTCTCACCACGACGAGTATGGGAGCGAAACAGATGCTGGAGCAGCAAGATTCGTCGGTGACCCGCCTCCCCGATGCCGATTCGACCGCGTTGCCGTCGGTCTTGACCGAACCGTCGTGGCGACGACCACGCCCGCGCATACAACCGGCGGTCATCGTTGACTTGGCGATCAATCGACCGATCGAGATCCGGTGGGCGCCTGGAGAGCAAGCAACATGGGCTGAAACGGTGCTGCGGACTTGGGGCGACAGCACCGATGCGTGGTACACGTTTGCCAAGTGGTCGAGTGCTGGCGGTCCGTGCCGGTGCCCGACGGCGTGGAGATGACGGTCAGCGAACATCCCGCGATCGAACAGGACTCGGTCGACGCACTTCTCGAGCGGATGCCGTTGATGATCGCGCTGGTGGTGCTGGTCACCACCCTGCTGATGTTCCTCACCTTCGGATCGCTCGTGCTCCCGATCAAGGCCGCGATCATCAGTGCGCTCGGATTGGGTTCCACACTCGGCATTTAGAGCTTGACCAGATGGCAATCGTCTCGGTTGGTGATGTCTATTGAGATGTCTTCAATATGTGCGAGCGAGCGAAGGGTTATGTCGACGCATTTCCCAGGCGACGCCTTCGAGTAGTTCTACATCGGAAGGTCTTCGCTCGTTCAATGCAAGTCTGATCGACATGGGAGAGATTGCGATCGGGCCCCATCCCATCCATCGGGCTACTAATGCCAGTACTCTGGCTGATGCTGGGATCCTATTAACTATTTCCGAGGGTTTGTGAAGCTTCACTTCGAGCATGTGTGATCGCTGAAAGGGTCGGAGCTGAATCGAGTGAATCTCGCGCCAATGGATCCGTCCCTCTATGGGTAGCTCTATCCCGTCTCGGTCGATGACCAGAGAGGGCTTGCGAACCCGAATGTACCGCACGGAGAGTGGAATCATTACAAGTAGCAGCAAGCATGCTGCGACACCCAGAAATTGTTCGATGGGCCTGGTAAATTCATCGGAAAATATCAATACTATTCCGGAAGTCCCTAGAAATATCCCCCCGAGCACTGTTGCGGCAATCTTGAAGGGCTGCGAAACAGCCGGGTAGACCGTGGGTGGATGTGATGGTGCTCCATGATTCACGCTGTGATGATACATGGGTGCGTCGGAGTCTGATGCTATTATGGAAAGTTGTTGCCGAAACGGCCACTTGATTTAACGTGGAGGCGCAAACGATCATGTCGCTCAACAAAATTGTCTCACAGATATGAGCAAGGTTTCATGCGGAATAGTGAAGTGAGTTCTTAGCGCGATCTGTTCCGCTGTCGGTGTTGGAATCGGCACCGTCTGGACCGTCCTGAGCCCGGCCCATACCGACTCGATCGCCGCCGCAGTCGTGGCGGCCTGTCTCGACCCCGCCACCCGGGCCGCGCTCGCGGGCTGCGCGAGCACGGACGCCTCCTCGCGCAGCGTGCTCGCGCTGGCACGATCGCTACTGGTGAAATCGGGTTTGTCGGAGCTGCGCCGGGCGGTGCGCCAGCACTGTAACGGCACTCACCGGGCCGCCGGGGCATAAGTTCGGGCCCGCGACGCTTGTCACAGGGGTGGGTGCGTACCGCGCCCGCCCCGAACATCGCACCCGGTCTTTCGAAAGGCGGCGTCGTATGGCCCCCGCACTGTCCCTGCTCGATCTGGCCTCGGTCGCGCCCGGCGCCACCGCGCGCGACGCCTTCGACAACAGCGTCGAACTGGCGCGGGCCGCCGAACGCAGCGGGTACACCCGGGTCTGGTACGCCGAACACCACAACATGCGCTCGATCGCCTCGAGCGCCACCAGCGTGCTGATCGGGCACGTGGCCGCGCAGACCGACTCGATTCGCATCGGATCCGGCGGCATCATGCTGCCGAACCATTCGCCGCTGGTCATCGCCGAACAGTTCGGCACTCTCGAGTCGCTGTTCCCCGGCCGCATCGACCTCGGGCTCGGCCGTGCCCCGGGTAGTGATCAGCAGACCATGCGCGCGCTGCGGCGCAACCCGTCCTCGGCGGACTCTTTCCCGCAGGACGTTCTCGAACTGCAGGGCTATCTGTCCGGTAATTCCCGCATCCCCGGTGTGCAGGCCGTGCCGCGTGCGGAAGGTGTTGTCCCGCTCTACATTCTGGGCTCGTCGCTGTTCGGCGCGCAGCTCGCGGCCCACCTCGGCCTGCCGTACGCGTTCGCCTCGCACTTCGCCCCCGACGCCCTGCACCAGGCGGTTGCCGCCTACCGCAGCGGTTTCCAGCCCTCCGAGCAACTCGCCGAGCCTTACGTCATGGCCGGGGCCAACGTCTTCGCCGCCGAGGACGAAGCCGACGCCCACGCGCAGAAGACCATCGCCTACCGCGCCCGGGCACGCGCGATGATCAAGCGCGGCGCCGCCGGCATCGACTACACCGACGACGAGATCGACGCGTTCCTGGCCTCGCCCAACGGCTCCCAGCTCTCGGCGATGACCACCTACACCGCGGTCGGCACCCCCGATCAGGTCCGCGCCTACCTCGACGACTTCGCCGCGTCGATCGACGCCGACGAGTTGATCCTGGCCCACCACGCGACCGACATCGCCGACCGCGTCCGCTCGGTCGAGCTCACGACCCCGGATCGCGTTGCCCAGGAATCGGTTCGATGAATCGGTGACCGGACAACGTGCCGTCCCGGCGGTCAGGCCTGCGCGGCCTCTGCTGAACTGCGGTCGGCGTTCCCCCGCAGAGTTTCGAGGAGCCGGTCGCATCGGGCCTGGCCGAGGATCGGTCGGGCCCAGAAGGTCTTGGTGAGCCTCGCACCCGCCGGACGCCGTGTTCGATCAAAACGGGCAAAACGGTCGAATGTGCTGATCGGCGCGTCGAGTCACGTTGGGGGAGTGGGGCGATCGCTAGCATGGGGGAGTGATCGAGCGTGGAGCGCACGGTGTTCTCGGGTTGGGACTGCTGCTGGTGGCGCTGACCGGGTGTGGATCCGGGGAGCAGCACGACGGGCATAGCCCGGCGCGCCTGCCCACGGCCACGGCGGCGGTCAGTTCCGCCGAAACGACCAGTGCCGCGCCGATCACCTCGGGTGCGTCCGCCGCCGTCGGGGAGGTGCCCGGTAATCCCGGTGCGGCCGCGGCTTTGCGGCCGTGGGTGCGGGACCTTACCGGGCAGGACCTGGACGCCGTAGTGCGCAAGTGCTGGACGATCGAGCCGGGCAACGCGCGAAACATGTACGGCGACAAGGACGCTATCCTCGCCGCCGTCGCGCAGCCCGGGGTCGACGGGCAGTTCGCGGTGCTGTGGAAGGGGCCGGTGTCCACCGTCAGCGTCAAGCGCAGCGAGATCGCGTCGGGGTACGCGTGCCCGCGTGTGTACGCGACCGGATCGGACGGGGCGTTCGACGACGCCGACGCGCGATACGCGGTGCGCCGCTACCTGTCCCGGTGGATCGGCAAGCCGGTGAACGCGGACGACATCGAGGGGAAATATCCTCTCGTCTGCCCGGGGTCGGTTCTGGCCAACAACCCCGGCAGGCTGACCGGCACCACCGGCTTCGGTGAGATGACCACCGCCCCGGCGGGGATCTCCGATGTACTGGTGACCGTCCCGGTCACGAACTCCTCCGGCGTCACCCAGCCGATGGTGTTCACGGTCGCGGTGGGCCCGGAAGGCTACTGCATCAACGACATCACCGGCTGACAGCGGCGCACGGTCGCGCACGGCGGGGGTCGCCGTCGCCGACCGGGTGGGAGGACCCTGCTTCACGTCTCGGCGCTCCGATGACTCGGCTCGTACAGGCGCTCGCGCGCTCGCCGATGGCCCGACGTACGCTCGCGGCCAGTTACCGCGTTCGTGACGGGCACGGAACAGTGCGAGAACCGGTAGGAGCGGCCGCGCGGCTCCTGGGCCGGTCGGGTGTGGAGGGTGATGTGGGTGGCGTGACCGCCATGGCGGCGAAACTGGCGCCGGTGGTGTTCGTGTTCGCGGCGGGGGTGGTGTTCGCGCGGCGCGGGATTATCGACGCGTCGGCCTCGAAACTGTTCTCCGAGTTCGCGTTCCGCTTCGCGATCCCCGCGTATCTGCTGGGCAGCCTCTATACGGCAGACCTGGGCCGGGTCTTCGACCCGTGGGCGCTGGGGGCCTACGTTCTCGCCGTCTCCCTGACCGCCTGCCTGGTCGCCGGAGTCTCCTACACCCGGGGGATCGGGGTGCGGGGGATCGCCTTGCGTGTCATGGCCGCCTGCCAGGTCAACACGGCGTATCTGGCGATCCCGGTCTTCGCCTTGCTCTTCGGGGACGCCGCACCCATCTTCCCCGTCCTGCTGCTGCAGGTCTGTGTCCTGACCACGATCATCATCGCCCTGCTCGAATCGGCGCCCGGGGACGGCGCGGCGCCGGGTGCCGGGACCACCGTGGCCCGGGTGTGGAGCGGAGTCCGGGCCGCGCTGATCACCCCGCTGGTGCTGTCCTGCTGGCTCGGCATATCCGCCAACCTCACCGGCATCACGATCCCGGGCTGGATCCTGGACTGCCTGTCCACCGCCGGCGCCGCCGCCGCGCCGATCGCGCTGTTCGCGCTGGGGCTGCACCTGGGCGGGACGGGTCTGCGCCTGCGCCCCGCCGGACCCGGCGAATACTGGCTGATCGCCTGCAAATGCCTGGCCTTCCCGGCCCTGACGTGGCTGATCGCGGACGCGGTGTTCCACATCGGACAGCCGTGGCTCGCCTACCTGACCCTGATCGCGGCCATGCCGACCGCGCAGAACCTCTTCCTGCTCGCCCAGAGCTACGACACCGAGATCGATCTGGCCGCCGCCGCGGTCGTGAAATCGACGCTGGTATCGCTGCTGCTACTGCCGATCTGGGCGGCCCTGCTGGTCGCCGGCTGACCGCGCCCGGGTCACCGCGGGGCGGCCGGCAGCGCGGGCAGCACCGGGGTGTACAGCCAGGCGTCCCACAGCGACCGCAGCGGGTTCGGGCTGTAATGCCCGGCCAGATCGGTGAAATCGTCGGTGGTCACCGAGGAATGCCGGTGCCGGGTCGTCCACTCGCGCAGCAGATTGAAGAACTTCGGATCGCCCAGCAGCAGCCGCAGCGCGTGCAGGGTGAGCGCGCCGCGCTTGTACACCCGATCGTCGAACATGCGCGCCGGACCGGGATCGCCGATCAGGATGTCCTGCGGCAGGTGCGCGAGAGTGCGGTGCGCGGTGCGGGCCAGCTGATCGGCGCTCGGCCCGCCCGCGGCCTCGGACCAGATCCACTCCGCGTAACAGGCGAAGCCCTCGTGCAACCAGATATCGCGCCACCGGGAGATTGTGAGGCTGTTGCCGAACCACTGGTGCGCCAGCTCGTGCGCGACGAGACGCTCCGAACCACGCTGCCCGTCACAGTGATTCGCGCCGAACGTGGAGATGCCCTGCGCCTCGATGGGAATCTCGAGCTCGTCGTCGGTGACGACCACGGTGTACCCGTCGAACGGATACGGCCCGAACGCCTCGGTGAAGACCTCCATCATGCGCGGCTGGCGCGCGAAATCGTGATCGAACGCCGCGCGCAACCGCAGCGGCAGCACCGCCTGCATCGGCACCGCCCCGCGCCGAGTGTCGATGCGGTGCTTGCGATACGGCCCGATCTGCACCGTCGCCAGATAGGACGCCATCGGCTCGGCCTGCTCGTACACCCAGGTCGTCTGGCTGGCCTTGGTCTGCTTGCGCATGAGCGTGCCGTTGGCCAGCGCGTAGTACGGGGTATCGGTGGTAATCGAAATCCGGTAGCTGGCTTTGGAACTCGGGTGATCGTCACACGGGAACCAGGACGCCGCGCCGTTGGGCTGACTGGCCACCAGCGAGCCCTCGGTCAGTTCCTCCCAGCCGACCTCACCCCACGGCCCGCGCACCGGGCGCGGCGTGCCCGCGTACTGGATGACCAGCGACAGCGCCCCGCCCACCGGGATCCGCTGAGCCGGGGTGATCACCAATTTGCCGTGCTGATGGGTGTATTTGGCCACGCGAGCACCGGTGATCAGCACCTTGGAGACCGACAGGGACTGCGACAGATCGAGCGCGAACCGATCCTGCTCACGGGTCGTCACCGCGGTGATCTCCGCGCGCCCGGCGAGCCGGTTGCTCGCGACCTTGTAGGTCAAGTCCAGCTCGTACCGGGACACCCGGTACCCGCGATTGCCGTTCTGCGGCAGGTAGTCGTCGATCGGCTCCTCGGCGAATTTGTGCACCCTCACCGGGCGGCCCCGCCCTTGCCGGACCACGGCGCGATCGGATTGCCCCACCACCGGGTCGACGGCGGCACCGTGTCCCCACGCATCACCAGCGACGCGGGACCGACGGTGGCGCCCGCCCCGATACTCGCGGCGGGCAGGGCGACGCAATGCGGGCCCAGGGTTGCCCCGGCGCCCAGAGTCACGGTGTCCATGGCCATGATTCGATCATGGAACAGGTGTGTCTGCACCACGCAGCCGCGCTCGACGGTCGCCCCGTCGCCCAGGGTCACCAGGTCGGCCTCGGGCAGCCAGTACGACTCGCACCACACCCCGCGGCCGATGTGCGCGCCCAGCCCGCGCAACCACAGATTCAGTACGGGCGTACCGGTCGCGGCGCGCGCGAACCAGGGCGCGGCCACGTGTTCGACGAAGGTGTCCGCGACCTCGTTGCGCCAGACGAACGAACTCCACAGCGGATGCTCCTCGGTCCCGATCCGCCCCACCAGCAACCACTTCGCGGCCACCGACACCGCACCGGCCACCGCGCCCGCCGCCAGCAGCACCAGCCCGCTCAGCAGCGCGGTCGCCAGGTGCCCGACGGTCTGGGCGAGCCAGGCCAGGGTGAACAGCACCCCGAGCCCCACGGCGAAGGTCACCAGCACCGGGATCAACCGGCAGGTCTCGACGATCGCGCGGGCCACGCGCAACCGCGGCGAGGGATCGAAAGTGCGTGCGGTGTCCCCGCTTCCGGCCGTGCGCCGCAGCCGCACCGGGGGACTGCCCAGCCACGACGAGCCGGCCTTGGCCTTGGACGGCGCGGCCGACAGCACCGCGACGAGCCCGTTCTTGGGCACCCGGCGGCCCGGCGCGGTCATCCCCGAATTCCCCAGGAAGGCGCGCTTGCCGACCTTCGCCTCGCCGATGTGCAACCAGCCGCCGCCCAGTTCGTAGCTGGCGATCATGGTGTCGTCGGCCAGGAACGCGCCGTCGGCGACCGTGGTGAACTTCGGCAGCAGCAGCACGGTGGACGCCTCCACGTGCTTGCCGATCTTCGCACCCAGCAACCGCAACCAGATCGGGGTGAGCAGGCTCGCGTAGAGGGGGAACAGGAACGTGCGGGCGGCGTCGAGCAGGCGTTCGGTGGCCCACGCCTGCCAGCCGACCCGGCTGCGCACCGGGTGATAGCCCGGCGTCAGCCCGATACTGAACAACCGCACCGCCACGATGGTCACCGCCGCGTACACGCCCAGACTGAGCAGCGTCGCCACCGGCAGGATCGCGAACGCGCGGCCGAGCCCCTGCGACAGCGTCGTGGTGTCGCGAATCCACCAGGCGATGAACGCGCCGCCGGTGCCCAGGCCCAGGATCGGCACCGCGGCCAGCAGCATGGAGGTGACACCGAAGATCGCGACCCAGTGCGGAGCCCGCGCCGGGGTGTGATCGGGCCAGTTGTGCTGTGCCTTACCGACCTTGACCGCCGGCGAGCCCGCCCACGCCTGTTCGCCCTTGACCTTGCCCGCGACCGCCGAGCCCGGCGCGATCTCCGCGTTCTTCCCGATCCTGGTGCCGGGCAGCAGAATCGACCGCGCGCCCACCACGGTGCCGGGGCCGATGCTGATCGGCCCGATGTGCACCAGGTCGCCGTCGATCCAGTAGCCGGACAGATCGACCTCGGGTTCGATGCTGCACCCGTCGCCCAGTTCGAGCATGCCGGTCACCGGCGGCAGCGTGTGCAGATCCACGCCACGGCCGATGCGCGCGCCCAGCGCCCGTGCGAACGGCACCATCCACGGTGCGCCGGACAGGCTTTCGGCGCCGCTGGCCGCGGACAGCCGCACCGTGGCCCACAGCCGCAGATGCGTCCAGCCGCCGCGGGGATAGCTGCCCGGCTCGACGTTGCGCAGCAGCAGCCGGGATCCGGCCACGCACAGCGCCATCCGGCCGGGCGGGGAGATGAAGAGTACGAACGCCAGCAGCGCCCACCACCAGGACAGGCGCGGGAGCCACCCCAGCGATTCGGTCCAGGCCGCGATGTTGCCGACGATGGCCAGCCAGGTGAGCCACTGCAGGCCGGTCAGCGTGGTCAGCGGGATGGTGGCCAGCACCTGGAACAGCTGGGCGCGCAGCGGAACCGGGCGCACGACGCGTTCGGCGGCCGCGGCGACCGGTGCGGCGGCGTCCAGCATCGCGGCCAGCGCGCCCAGGCGGGGGGAGTCGTAGAGATCGGCGACGGTGATCCGGGGATGGCGTTCGCGCAGCGCGCCGACCAGTTGCGCGGCGGCGAGCGATCCGCCGCCGAGGTCGAAGAAGTCGGCGCCGGGATCGGTGACCTCCGCGCCCAGGATCGAATCCCACAGCCCAGCCACCCAGCGTTCGGTCTCGCTCAGCCCGGGATCGGCGTCGGTGGCCTTGGGCAGCGGCCAGGGCAGGGCGTCGCGATCGACCTTGCCCGAGGTGCGGGTGGGCATGTCGGCGACCACCGCCAGGCGCGGCACCAGGGGAGCCGGAAGCTGTTCGGCCAGAATCGCCCTGGCGCCCTTGACGTCGTAGTCGGGGCCGGGACCGGTGAGATAGCCGACCAGGATCTTGTTGCCCGCCTTGGTGGTTCGGATGGCGGCCGCCGCACCGGTCACGCCGGGTAGGTGCTGCAGCGCGTTGTCGATCTCGCCGAGTTCGATGCGCCTGCCGCCGAGCTTGATCTGGTCGTCCGCGCGGCCGAGGAACACCAGGCCCGCGCTGTCGTTGCGTACGAGATCGCCACTGCGGTAGGCGCGTTCCCAGCCGAGCGAGGGCAGCGGCGCGTACTTCTCGGCGTCCTTGGCCGGGTCCAGGTAGCGCGCCAGACCGACGCCGCCGATGACGAGTTCACCGGATTCGCCCTCGCCCACCGGATTTCCGGCCGCGTCCACGACGGTGAGATCCCAGCCGTCCAGCGGCAGGCCGATGCGTACCGGGAACGAACCGTCCAGCAGCGCCGCGCACGCGACCACGGTCGCCTCGGTGGGGCCGTAGGTGTTCCACACCTCGCGGTCGTCGGTCCCGGCCAGGCGTTCGGCCAGTTCGGGCGGTACCGCCTCGCCGCCGAAGATCAGCAGGCGCACCGAGTCCAGGGCCTCGGCGGGCCAGGTCGCGGCCAGTGTCGGCACGGTCGAGACCACGCTGATCTCCCGGCGCACCAGCCACGGGCCCAGGTCCGCGCCGGTGCGCACCAGCGCGCGCGGCGCTGGCACCAGGCACGCCCCGTTGCGCCAGGCCAGCCACATCTCCTCGCAGGAGGCGTCGAATGCGACCGAGAGACCGGCCAGCACGCGGTCTTCTGTGCCGATCGGCTCGGCGGGCAGGAACAGCCGGGCCTCGGCGTCGACGAACGCGGCGGCGTTGCGGTGCGTGACCGCGACGCCCTTGGGTGTGCCGGTGGAACCGGAGGTGAAGATGATCCAGGCGTCATCGGCGGGGTCCGGGGCCGCGGTGGGCCCGCCCGCCGATTGCGCTGCCGCGGCGGTGGTTTCGATGCCGTCGGCGGTCAGGATGGCGGTCACCCGGGCCTCGCCGAAGACCAGGCGGGCGCGCTCGTCCGGATCGTCCGCGTCGACCGGGACGTACGCGGCTCCGGCGTGCAGGACTGCCAGGATGCTCACGTACAGCGCGCGCGTCCCCGAGGGCATGCGCACCCCGACCCGATCGCCCGCGCGCACCCCGGCCGCACCCAGTTCGCGGACGCGGGCCTCGACCGCGCGGGTCAGTTCGGTGTAGCTCAGGATCGTGTCGCCGTCGTCGATGGCGGGCGCGTCCGGGAACGCGGCCGTGGTGGCGGCCAGGATGTCGACCAGCGTGCGGGCCGGTGGGGCGAGCGCCGCCCGCAGCATGGGGCTTTCGCCCAGCGCGGTATCGACCTGGGGCTCCAGCATCGCGTCGTGCCAACCTCTCATAGAACTGTCGAACGCTTCGGCGTCTGTTGTTTCACACGAGGGTTACCAGCGGGCGAACTCCACGGTGACCGAATGTCTACGCTACCCGTGGTGCGGATTGTCGGGTGTGCACCGTTGGCCGTAAGTTCATGCGGCATGGCACTACCATCGGCTTTCCACGACCTGGCCAAACGGGTGAACAATTGGGGCCGTTGGGGTTCCGACGACGAAGTCGGCACCCTCAACCTCATCACCGACAATGTGGTGCGCGCCGCGGCCGCCACCGTGCGCACCGGGCACCGGGTCGCACTGGCCGTGCCCCTGAGCCAGCAGGGCATCCAGACCGGCATGATCCCGAACCGGGTCAACCCGCTGCACAGCATGGTCGCGGTGAACTGGGAGATGTTCGGGCCCGGCACCGTCGCCACCAGCGATGACGTGGTCACCATGGGTTTGCAGGCCGGGACGCACTGGGACGCGCTCACCCACGTCTCGCATTCGGGGCGCATCTACAACAACCGGCCCGCCGACACCATCACCGCGCACCGCGGCGCCAAGTTCAGCGGGATCGACAAGGCCACGCACCTGGTCTCGCGCGGTGTGCTGCTCGACGTCGCCGCGGCCCACGGCGTGGAACGGCTGCCGAGCAACCACGCCGTCACCCCGGAGGACCTGGACGCCGCCGAGGAGTACGGCCGGGTGCGGGTGCGACAGGGCGATATCGTGCTGGTTCGCACCGGCCAGATCGGGCTCTACCTGGCCGGTGACCGCGAGGGCTACGCCGTCCCGTCACCCGGGCTCTCGATTCGCTGCCCAGAGTGGTTCCATGCCCGCGACGTGGCCGCCGTGGCCAACGACACCCTGGTCTTCGAGATCTTCCCGCCCGAGATCGAGGGTGTCTGGCTCGGCGTGCACGCCCTGCACCTGGTCGAGATGGGCATGCTGCAGGGCCAGAACTGGAACCTGCAGGAGCTGTCCGCGGCCTGCGCCGAGCACGGCCGCTACGAGTTCCTGCTCACGGCCACCCCCGAGCCGTTCGTAGGTGCGACCGGCACCCCGGTGGCCCCGGTCGCGATCTTCTGAGAAACGGCCCGGCCGCGCGGGGCCGGCCGGGTCACCACATATCGCCCCACGTGGGCCGCTCGCCGATATCGAAGACCGCGTAGTTGCCGCGCACCCGCATGGGTACCGACGAGCCCTCGGGAAAGCGCTCCTGGAGTGACCGTGCCCGCCGGTGCCGGAACTGGTTGAACACGTACTCCTTTCGAATCCGATGCCCAGCGTCGGTGCGCGGGTGCCGGAACTCGGTCTCGATCCGCACCCGATGCTGATCGAGCCCGTTGGTGCGTTGCACCCGCTTGTAGCCGGTCTCGATGACGGTGCCCACTGTCTTGCCTCCGGTCCGGCGCATCGCCGCGAGCCGTCCCCGCCACAGCAGCCCCAGTACCTGCGGCCAGAACAGCAGCCCGAGGACCGCGGTCACCGGGAGGGACAGGCTGTACAGCAGTTCGCTGTCGGTCCACCCCGCGACCAGCAGGGTGAGCCGGGCGATGCCGGAGAAGAACAGCACCACCGCCACCGCCGTGACGAGCATCCACACCAGCGTCGCGAACCCGACCAGTTTCTTGTTGTCTCCCACCCCGATACCTCTCCACTCGCCGTCCACCTCACCACCGCGCCGCGCGACGACCGCACCCGGGTCGCCCGGGATTCTGTCGTCGCGGCGTCCCCGCGCGGTCGCCCGCGGGTCACCCGGTGCGTGTGCGAGCCCGGGCAGCGCGGGCCGACCGCATCGCCGGACGGGATCAGGACTTGCCGAACCAGGTGGTCAGGGCGGCGCGCAGGGATTCGGCGGCGGTGTCCGGGGACTCGTCGATACGGGCCGCCCAGGCGATGTGGGCGTCGGGACGGATGAGCACGGCGTCGGCGGGGCGATCGGGCGTCTCGCCCACGTGGATGTCGACGCGGTCGTGCCAGTCCCGGGCGACGGCCGACAGATCGGGGCGGTCGGTGAGTACGAGCAGGATCGGGCGGGCGGGGCGCATCAGGGTCGCTACGTCGGTGTCGTCGTTTCCGATGCGCAGGGCGAGGTTCGGGGCGAAGACGCCCGCGAGGGGGTGGGGGTTCTCGTCCGGCATCGGATAGCGAATGTCGTTGTGCCCGACCAGGTTGCCCAGGCGCTGAAGGGGCTGTTCGTCGGTCAGGAGTTCCTGGACGAGCGTGCGCAGGGCGTCGGCGGCGGGATCGTGGCCGCGGCGCAGGGCTACCTGGGCGCGCGTTTGGAGCCGGGCGCGGGCGCCCGCGAGGTGGCGCTCCCCGTGGTAGGTCTCCACCAGGCCGGCTGGCGCCCAGCCGTGCACGTCGGCGGCGAGTTTCCAGGCGAGATTGACGGTGTCGAGCATGCCCACGTTGAGGGCCGTGCCGGTCGCGGGGAACAGGTGCGCGGCATCGCCCGCCACCAGAATCCGGCCGGCAACGTACCTCTCGGCCTGGCGGTCCTTGAACGTGAAGCGCGAGAGCCGGGTCGAACCGGTGAGCGGCACCTCGGCGCCCAGCACCCGGGTGATGCTCGCGCCCAGTTCGTCCAGCGTCAGCGGCTCGTCGTCGTCGTACTCGGCGGTCTCGTCCTCGGTGGTCATGAGCGAGAGGCCGCCGGGCGTGGCGGCGAACGCGAACGCGCCGCGTTCGGTGCGCGTGAAGCCCGCGTGCACCACGCCGAGGCCGGGCACGTCGATATCGCCGTTGTCGAGCACGGTCACCGCGTCCGAGACCGTGACCGCCGCGAACCGGTTGACCTGCGGGTAGGTCGTGCCCGGGAAGTCGATGCCGGCCAGGTCGCGGATCCGGCTGCGGCCGCCGTCGCAGCCGACCAGGTACCGGGCGCTGACGTCGTACTCGCCGTCGGTCCCCAGCACCCGTGCGGTCACGCTCTCCTCGTCCTGGCTCACCCCGATCACCGTGCTGGCCCGGCGGATCTCCGCGCCGAGTTCGCGCGCGTGCGCGTCCAGGATGCGTTCGATCTCGCGCTGCGGCAGCGGCAGCGCTCGCATGGGCGGCTCGGCCATCGCGGTGAAGTCCAGGTACACATCGCCGAACGGGAAGCGCGCCGCGAGATGCGGATCGCCGCTCGCGGATTCGAAGCGCTCGTACAGCCCGCGATAGCGCAGCAGATCCAGGATGCGGCCGCCGATCCCGCTGGCCTTGGGCACGTCCCGGATCGCGGGCTGACGCTCGAGGACCAGCGTCCGCACCCCCGCGAGACGCAGTTCGCCGGCCAGCATCAGGCCGCTCGGGCCGGCGCCCACAATGATGACGTCGGTGTCCAGCACAGGCATTCGTACAACTCCATTTCCGCCGGGTTCGGCTACGGCGGATGATTCTGCGGCATCACCCGGGTCTTGCCGCAAGCCCCCTTCTCCGCTATAAGTTGAGAGTGGGAAGGGGTTGGGGGGCTTCATTTTCGGCTTGTGCCGCCAGCGGACGGAAAATCTCTTCACCGATCGCGGATCCATCGTGCGCTGCCCCGGCCTCGCCGGACGCCTCGGATCCGGCCGTGCGCGAATGCCATTCGCCGCCGGGATAGGTGATGTACAGCGGGCCCAGGTTGCAGGGGTTGAGGCAGCCGGTCGGGGTCACCAGCGCGTCGGGGTTCTCGCGCCGCAGTTCCCGATAGAGCTCGCCCGCGCCGTAGACGGTGCAGCGCGGGCCGCGGCAGACCAGGATGTGCGAGGTGTGTTCGGGTATCACCGACCAGGCGGGACTGCGGAACGCGCGCGGGCTCGCGCCGATCACCGTGCCCTCCTCGCTCATGCGGGCGCGCACGAGGTCGAGGAATTCGGTCGCGGTGTCGATGCCCGCGGTGATCCGTACCTCGGTGTCCACCCCGCGGCTCTCGCGCCAGTTCGCCACCGCGCGGGCGATCCACGTCTCCAGGTAGCGGTCGCGCGGAACAGCGAGCGGGATCAGCGTGACGGGTACGCCGTCGCGCAGCGCGTCGTCGAGCACGTCGTGCACGGTCGGCTCGTCCTGATCGAGCACCGCGTAGCCGATCCCGCAGGCGTCGGCGAGGCGTTGCACGGCAACGAGATCCACCCCGGACGGCGTGGGCCGGGCGACGAGAATGTGCCGGCGGCTCACGCGGTACGCACCGTGCGCGGGGCGGGAATCACCAGCGGGGTGCCGGTGAGTGGATCCTCGATCACCGTGCAGTCCAGGTCGAAGACCTCGGCGATCAGTTCGGGCCGCACGATCTGCGCCGGACTGCCCTGGGCGAGCACCCGGCCGTCCTTCATCGCCACGATGTGATCGGCGTAGCGGGCGGCCAGATTCACGTCGTGCAGCACCGCGATGATGGTGCGCGGCAACAGGGTTCGCAGCACGTCGAGGATGTCGAGCTGATGGGCCAGGTCCAGGAAGGTCGTCGGCTCGTCCAGCAGCATCACCTCCGGATCCTGGGCGATCGCCAGCGCGAGCCACACCCGCTGGCGCTGCCCGCCGGACAACTCGTCCAGGGTGCGGTCCAGCAGGTCCAGGGTTCCGGTGGCGGACAACGCCTTCCGCACCGCCGCGTCGTCCGCCTCAGACCACTGCCGGAACCAGCGCTGATGCGGGTTCCGCCCGCGCCCGACGAGATCGCCGACGGTGATCCCGTCCGGCGCGACGGGCTGCTGCGGCAGCATGCCGAGACGGCGGGCCAGCGTGCGCGCGGGCTGCCGGGCGATGTCCGCGCCGTCGAGCAGCACCGCGCCGGTGGCCGGCGGCAGCAGCCGGGCCAGGCCGCGCAGCAGCGTCGATTTGCCGCAGCCGTTGCGGCCGACGATGACCGTGAACCGCCCGGCGGGGAAGTCCAGGTCGGCGTCGGTGACGACGGCGGCGCCGCCGTAGGCGAGGCCGAGTCCTGCGGTGGTCAGCTGTGCGGTCATCCTGCGTGTCCGATTCGAGTAGCGCGGGCGAGGAGGTAGACGAGAACGGGCGCGCCGAGAATCGCGGTGACGACCCCGACCGGCAGTTCGGCCGGGAACAGCCGGCGCGCGGCCAGATCGGCGGTGACCACCAGCAGCGCGCCGGCCGCCGCGGCGGGTGCGAGCGCGGCGCCGCGGCCGGCGAGCAGGCGGCGCGCGATCTGCGGTGCCACCAGGGCGACGAAGGCGATCGGCCCGGCCGCCGCGGTGGCCAGTGCCGCGGCCAGTGCGGCGAGCACGACCAGCGTGGTCCGCTGCGATGCGCGCCGCCCGGTCAGCGAGTGGGCGAGGTCGTCACCGAGTTCGAGCAGCGGAAGCGCCCGGGCGAACACGATCAGCGGCGGCAGCACCGCGGCCACCGCCGCGGTCGCGAATCCCACGTGGAGCCAATCGCGTCCGGTCAGGCTGCCGGTGAGCCACATGGCCGCGGTATGGGCCTGGTAGATGTTCGCGCGGGTCAGGATGAACGCGATGGCCGCGGACAGCATGGCCGTGACCCCGATGCCGACCAGGACCAGGCGGTAGCCGTCGAGCCCGTCCTTGGTCGCCACCGCCAGGATCAGCGCCATGGCCGCGAAGGCCCCGGCGAGCGCGCCGCCGACCAGGCCCAGGCCCGATCCGCCGAGCACGACGCTCACCACCAGCGCACCCAGGGACGCGCCGGTATTGATGCCGATGATCTCGGGGCTGACCAGGGGGTTGGTGGCGACGCGCTGCAGAATCGCGCCCGAGATCGCGAACGCCGCGCCCGTGCCCAGGCCGGTCAGCACCCGGGGGAGGCGATCGGCCACCACCACGTCGTACTCGATCAGCGTGCCGCCGCCGCCCAGCACCCGCAGCACGTCGGCGACGGTCAGCGGGTAGTGCCCGACGGTGAGAGACCACGCCGCCACGAGCAGGGCGGCGGACGTGAGGGCCACGGTGAGCAGGGCCGAGCGGCGCTGGACCCGAATGACCACCCGCTGTCCGGGCGAGCGCAACAGTACTGTGCCCCCGGGCAATACGCTCGGTTCGAGTCGTGTCACAGGGTCGCCACCTTCCGGTTGCGCACGAGGTACAGGAAGAACGGCGATCCCGCGAAGGCGGTGATGATGCCGACCTGGATCTCCTGCGGCTGGGCCAGCACCCGGCCGGCGATGTCGGCGAACAGCAGCAGGGTCGGTCCGAGCAGCGCGCACCAGACCAACACCCAGCGATAGTCGTGCCCGGCGAACGCGCGGGCGATATGCGGAATCACCAGGCCGATGAACGCGATCGGACCGGCGATCGCCACCGCCGAGCCCGCCAGCAGCACCACGCTCAGCGCACCGAGACCGCGGACCACGACCGGGCGGGTGCCGAGCGTGCGCGCCATGTCGTCGCCGATGGCGAGGGCGTTGAGCGAACGCGCCACCGCGACCGTGAGCGCCGCGCCGACGGCCAGGAAAGGCAGTACGGCCCACAGGGATTCGAGGCTCGCCCGGGTGAGCGAGCCGACCACCCAGAAGCGGAAGTTGTCGAACGTGGTGCGGTCCAGCAGGGTGATCGCCGTGGTGATCGACCCGCACAGGGCCGTGAACGCGGCCCCGGCCAGGACCAGCTTCACCGGCGTCGCGCCGCCGAATCCCAAGGAGCCCAGGGTGTATACGAACACCGCGGCCACCGCCGCGCCCACGAACGCGAACCACACCAGGCCCGCCGCCGAGCTCAGTCCGACAACCGCCATGGCGAGCACGATCGCCAGTGACGCGCCGGCGTTGATGCCGAGCAGGCCCGGACCGGCCAGGGGGTTGCGGGTCAGACCCTGCATGACGGCCCCGGCGAGGGCGAGCGCGATGCCCGCCAGCAGCCCGGCCAGCGTGCGCGGCAGGCGGATGTAGCGCACGATCCGGTCGGTGTCGCCGCCCCGGAAATCGGTGAACGCCGCGAGCACGTCGGCCAGATCGAGCGGGTGCGTCCCGATCAGCATGGAGCCCGCGCAGGTCGCGGCCAGCGCGGCCCCGGCAACAAGCAGGCCGGCGCCGCGCACGGTGCCGATCACCGCGCGAACAGATCCGGGTGGATCAGTCCGGCGACGAGTTCGGTGGCGTACGCGATGCGCACCCCGGCGGCGCGATCGGCGAACAGGAACGGGTGCACCGTTTTCGCGCGCACGGCTTTCAGATTGGCGAAGGCGGGATTGCCGGTGAGCTTGTCCACTTGCGGCTGCGCGTCGGCGCGCACGTAGCTCGCCTTACAGCACAGGCTGGTCAGGATGATGTCGGGATCGCGGGCGATGAGCTGCTCCGCGCCGATCTGCACGTTGCGGCGTTCGGTGAGGTCGGCGAAGGCGTTGACCCCGCCCGCGGCCTCGATGATCCGGCTGACGAAATCGATGCCGCCCGCGACGGTGTAGGAGCCGTCGTCCTTGGGCGTGACGACCGCGACCGTCGGCCGGGCCGCGCCCTGGACCTTCGCGCGCACCGCCTCGATCCGCGAACTCAGGTCGGCGACAACGGTCTCCGCGCGCTCGGACGCGCCCCACAGCGCGCCCAGGTCCCGCAGGTCGGCGTACACGTTGTCGAAGCGCACGGTCGCGGGGTCGATGGCCTCGTCCGCGAGGCCGTCCGCGCTCGGGCACAGTGGGCTCAGCACCCAGGTCTCCACGCCCAGATCGTGCAGGCTCGCCCGCGTTCCGACGCTGCTCTGCGACGACGTGGCGAACACGCCGTTGAAGCCCGACAGCACGAAATCCGGTGTCTGCGCCAGCAATTCGTCCCGGCTCGGCAGCTTCTCCACGTAGGGGGATTTCGCCTGCGCGGCTTGGTATTCCGGCAGCACCGCCGAATCCAGGAACGCGGTCCCGGCCAGGCGATCGGTGACGCCGAGGGCGTGCGCGATCTCGATGGAGGGCTGGTACGCGGCGTAGATGCGCTGCGGCGGCCCTGGCACGGCGACGTCGATGCCGCAGTTGGCGCGGGTGACGGCGTTCGCGCCGTCGGCCGCGGGTCCGGCCTGTACGCCGCAACCGGTCAGCATCAGCGCGCAGGCGAGCAGCGCGCCGGTACGCAGGCGCGCGAAAACAGATGGGGTCACCGAGACCGCCTTCCAGGTCCTCGTGGAATGGGGTGTTGCCTGCCGTGGCCGGTCTCCTGGCTGACGGGATACCGCGTGAACGATCGGCCTTCCCAGGGCGCGAGCACCCCAGTGGCCCCGGACGGATCACTCCGTCCGGACAGATCTGTTCACTTCCCGATCACAGTGGCGAGGGCCGCACCGGCTTCACACCGGTTTCCCGAACACCACGGCGGAGGGACTGTACCAAGATCACGCGCGAGCGCGGGAAGCGCTCGGGCCCGGCCGGATCCGGCGCGCTCGGATCCGCGCTCGAGGTCCGAGTTGTTCGCCGGGGCCCGTGCCGGCGCGACCAGGGGGAGTTCCCGGCCGGTACGGGCGTGGCCCGGGAGTGCTACTCGACGTGCCCGTCCGGCTTCGGTGCGAGGCGGCGGGCGGAGAGTTCGGCGTGCGAGACGCGCCGCAGGGCCGCGATGACCGGTTCGTAGAGGGCGGTGCCCAGTACCGCGTATTCGATTGCGCGGGAAGCGGAGTCGAGGGGCATCTCGGCTATGTCGTACTCGGCGATCGCCAGCACGGCGGGGCCGTAGGCGCGCAGGCGGTCCTCGGTCATCGGCATCCCGGCGGCCTCGGCGGCGGCGAGGGCGTGCTCGAGCTGGGCCACGGCCGGGTAGTCGTCGGGGACGGCGAGGCCGAGGGCGGTGAGCGCGGCGCGGGCGCGCGGGTACTCGGCGGGTTCGCCGGGGTCGACGGCGGGCGGCAGCAGGGCGGTGGCGGTGGCCAGGGTGTCGAGCAGGGGGCGGCCGGGCTCGTCGATGAGGGTGACGATCGCGCGGATCTGAGCCATCGACAGGCCGAGCCCGGACAGCGCCTTGATCAGGGCGACCCGCTGGACGTGCGTCTCGTCGTAGCGCGCGCGGGTGGCGCTGGTGGCTTCGCCCGGCATCAGCACCCCTTCGCGCAGGTAGAACTTCACGGTCGGGATCGGCACGCCGGTCCGTGCCGCCAACTCCGACATGAGCACGCGGGTCTCCTTCGCTCGGCGCCTTGACATTAGGTACTTGAACTATCCAATATTGGGTAGTAACAGTATCCAATCAAGTGTACGAACCCGCGGGAGTCCTCGTGTACGCCACCCTGATCGATCCCCTGATCAGCATTGTTCTCGGTGCCACCATCATCTCCGTCGCCACCATCGCCTTCGGTGGGACGTTCCTGCTCCGCGTCGTCACCGGCGGTCAGGAAACCAACGAACTGCAGAAATCCTTCTTCCGCGCCGGGCACGCGCACGCCGGGGTCCTGGTGATGCTCGGCCTGCTCCTGGCCGTGCTCGGCAACGCCGCCGGCGCCAGTCCCGGCTGGGCGAACGGCGGTGCGATCGCGGTCCTGGCCGCGGCGATCCTGATGCCCGCCGGGTTCTTCCTCTCGGTGCTGGGCACCGACCCCGTTCGCCCGAATCGCCTGATCGCCGCGGTGTGGCTCGGCGCTGCCACCCTCGTCACCGGCGTCGTCATCTCCGGCGCGACCGTCCTGCTCGCGGGCATCGACCGGTTCTGATTCCGGCGCAGTGAGACCGCCTGCGGCACAGCCGAATTCGCGGCGTGCGCGGCATGCGCGGAGAGGCGAGGGCACGATCCCCAAGGCTTCACCGCCTCGATCCGCCTAGCAAGCGGTCCCGGGCCCCGCCCGGTTGCCTCTCCCCGCCCCGGGTGGTCCCGGGGGTGGTGACCTCGACGGGAGTCGAACCCGCGTAGTCCTGACTGAGAATCAGGGTGCCCGACCGGCAGAGCACGAGGCCGTATGGAGTTGTGGTGACGCAGGTCGGAATCGAACCGACGTGGTCCTGAGTGAAAATCAGGGTGCCGAACCAGCACAGCACTGCGCCGCGTCATGCGTGGACCAGGCGGGATTCGAACCCGCAACCGACTGCGTGCAAGGCAGGCGCTCTTCCGTGTCGAGCTACTGGCCCGGGCTCCGTGGAGCACGGTGTATCGCGATCGTCGGGACGGCGAGAGTCGAACTCGCACCCTCCTGCACCCAAGGCAGGCGCTCTATCCGTTGAGCTACGTCCCGCGGCGGGAGGGCATGAAAAAGGGCCGCTCCCTGGGCATGTGCGCCCGGTGCGGCCCTCGGTCGGGAAGCCTGCCCGGTTAGAGGCTGCTTTCCGCGAAGGCGGCGGCGGGCGCGGTGCTCGGTTCCGGCGGCGCGACGAGGCCGACGGCGAAAGTCGCTGCGGGACTGGGGATGCTGTACTCGGTCATCGCTGCGATTCCTTTCTCGTCGGTGTGTGCGGTCCACGCTAACAGCGAATTGCCGAGCGCGACACTTATTTTCGAGCGGACGGGTTCGCGCAGCTCAGAGGGTGTCGGACTTGCTGAGCCAGCCGACGAACGCGCGCGTGAAAGCGGTGGGGGACAGGCGAACCGCGGCGGCGGTCGCCTTGGTCTGGATGCCGACCAGCACGTGCGGCCCGCGCAGGCGGGCCGGCTTCGTCGCGGTGCGCCAGACCGCGTCGGCGATATCGGCGGCGGTCAGGTGCACGCCGAGGGTCGCCGAGGTCTTGGAGCCGCGCTCGACCTCGTCCATCATCCCGGTCGCCACGAACAGCGGCAGCAGGTCGTGCACCTTGATCCCGTACCGCTGCCATTCCAGGTCGAGGGCCTCGGTCAGACTGCGCACGGCGGCCTTGGTCGCCGCGTAGGTCGCCAGTCCGGGCTGGCCGTACAGCGCCGAGGCCGAGGCCAGGTTGACGACCTGGCTGCCCGGCGTGCGGCGCAGATGCGGCAGCGCGGCGTGGCAGCCGGTGAGCACGCCCTTGACGTTCACGTCGACCACCCGGAGTTGGCGTTCGAGCGGGATGTTGCCGAACGCGCCCGAGCACAGGATCCCGGCGTTGTTGACCAGCAGATCGAGCCGTCCCGTGGTCTCGGTGAACTCCTTCAGCGCCTGTTCCCAGCCCGCCGCCTCGGTGACGTCGAACGCGCCGGTGACCGTCGTGCCGCCGATCTCCGCCGCGGTCCTACGTACCGCGTCGGCGTCGATGTCGTACAGCCCGACGGTCCAGCCCGCCCCGGCGAACCGCGCCGCGATCGCGCGGCCGATGCCCGCGGCCGCGCCGGTGATGAGGACGGCGGGCCGGGAAGCGCTGGCAGACTGGGACATTCGAGCCTTTCGGTTGCTCCGGGGCGCCGGAATCAGGCCGCGGTGCGACCGGTGTCGGTCGCCGCGAGAATCGTACGGTGGAACTCGGCCGCGTCGGCGGCGGCGTCCCGGCCGTCGGCGAGCAGGCCAGCGCCCAGGTGAATCAGGGTGTGCGGCGCGCTCTCCCGGATCTGCAGGCGCAGCGGGACCTGCGCCTGCTCGCAGCGCTCGGCGACCGCGAGCGCGTCGGCGAGCAGCATCTCGCGCGAGCCGACCTGAACCAGCATCGGCGGCAGTCCGGTGAAATCGTGGTTGACCACCGACCAGCTCGGGTCCAGCACGCCGTCGACGGCGATACCCCGGCGCACGACCATGTCCGGGCCCGCCGCGGGCAGCACCGCGTCGAGCTTGGCGTTGGGGTGCGCCATGCGCGCGGTGGAATCGAAGTCGGCCCACGGGGAGGTAACCGAGATCCCCGCGGGCAGCGGCAATCCGCGGTCGCGAACGGTCAGCGCCAGTCGCAGCGCCAGGCCGCCGCCGGCCGAATCCCCGGAGAACACGATCTTCTCGGGCGAGAACCCGTGGTCCAGCAGGTACTGGTACGCCTCGAGCGCGTCGTCCAGGCTCTCGTTGGGATGCGCGTCCGGCAGTTGCCGGTAGTCCACGGTGAACACCGGCAGCTCGCTGAGCGTGCCCAGGCGCGCGGTGTGCCTGCGGTAGCTGTGCAGCCCGCCCGCGATGAACGCGCCGCCGTGGAAGTACAGGATCGCCGAATCCCGGGCGATGCGCGGGTCCGGAATCGGTTCGGACCACAGCCATTCGGCGTGGAAGCTGTCGAAGAACACCGGGTGCCTGCGCACCCCGCGCGGCGCGCCCAGCACCCGGGCGGGCGCCTCGGACAGGCGGGTCACCCGGAAGACCAGCTCCGCCGGGCCGGGACCGCGATCGGCGACCCACGCACCCGCGCGCAGGAACTGCTGCAGCGTGGTGCGCAGCACCGGATGCGCGATGCGGGTGCCGATACGGGCCGAACCGGATTGCTCGACGATCACGGACGTGAGCGATGGCGAGGACTGCGGCGACTGCGGCGACATTGCCACGGTTTCTCCTGTCCGCGCCGCGAAGGCCGAAGCGCTGAACTCTGTACAACGGTGTCTGTTCTCCCGGCCCCTGGGCCCTGATCATCTTGACGTCTCGGATCCGGATTGTCATGCCCCAGAGCGAGATTCCCGTTGAATCGGTATCTGTCTCACCTGTTTCGAGACCGCGATGTGAACGGGGTTCACAGAGCGAGGACTCGGCGGCGAATCCTCACCCGCGCACGGCCGCCGAATCCAGCCGCCGAGCCGTGCGCGCGGCCATGAGCGTGGAGATTCCGGAAGCCAGCAGCGGGTCGTAACCGGTGAGATCGGCGACGCGGGCCAGCCGATAGGTCACGGTGTTGCGGTGGATGAACAGCGCCCGCGCCACCGCGTTGTGATTGAACTCGTTGTCGATGAACGCCTCCAGGGTCTGGATCAGCATCGGCTGATCGTCCAGGGGGGCCAGCACCGCGGCCAGCGTCGCACGGGTGGAACCCGTTGTGGCGATGGCGTATTCGAACATCATGTCCTGCTGCCGGCACAGCACCTCCGGCAGCGCCAGGCTCCGCGCCACCTCGGCG
Source organism: Nocardia sp. NPDC003693 (assembly GCF_053981095.1). Lineage (NCBI taxonomy): Bacteria > Bacillati > Actinomycetota > Actinomycetes > Mycobacteriales > Nocardiaceae > Nocardia > Nocardia sp. NPDC003693. The sequence goes on along the minus strand of NZ_JBSFNO010000013.1, from coordinate 88,168 downwards.
ACCACCTGGGCCTCGGCGTGGGCTGCGGGAATGGCGGCGTGGGTGGCCGCGACGGCCGTGCCTATCCAGAACTGTGGATGCGGGGTGTCGCGCGGCAGCGCGAGCGCGATGCTCAACGCCCGCACCGGATCACCGCCGTTCTCGGGCATCGGCACCAGCGCCGTCCAGCCGCCGCTGTCCCGATGCAGCAGCGTCCCGGGCAGATTGGCCATGCGGCCGCGCATGCGGGTCAGGGTGCCGGGCGTCGGGTCGCCCAGACGGACCGCGGCGACGAGGAACGACGGCGGGATCGCGGTCTCGGGATCCAGCGCCCAGCTGCCGGGGTCGCGGCCGGTGAGTAGGGCGTCGGCGAGTTCGTGCTGCCGTTCGAGCAGATCCCAGCGCGGCTGGCGGGCGTCCTCGACCAGTGCGCCGGCGATGCGGCCCATGACGAGTCCGATGTAGTCGGTCAGGCGCAGGCTCACCTGCGGAATGACCCGGTAGTCGGACTCCTCGACCAGGGGCACCAGCGCCGACCAGAAGAACGCCGCGCCGGCGCGGTAGTTGTGCCACACCTCGGCCACCGGCATGCCGTCGTGCACGAGGGTGATGACGCGGTCGATCAGCGGCTGGGTGTCGGCGATCGAGGGCTCCACGCCGTCGCGCAGATAGCGGAAGAAGAGGTCGAGATTCACCCGCGCGCTGGGCACGAAGTCCGCGTCCCGCAGGGAGTGCGGCAGGGCGTCGTCGGGCGGCAGCTGGACGCTGAACGAGGCGGCCAGCTCGGCCGCCCGTTCGCGCAGGAGGTCGTAGACGGCCGCGGTGTCCGTCGTCCCGGCGTGTTCGCTCATCGCCACCTCCTGGTTCGTGCGACTCTGCTTCGAACACTCTGCGCACAGACTATGCGATACACGCCGTAACAGACAGACCCGCGGCCGCGCCACGCCGGACTCAGCGACCCGGGAAGCCCTCGGGCAGCAGCTGGTAGTCGGCCTTGAACTTCGGGCCGGGTCCCAGACCGCGCAGCAGCGCGCTGGTCCACGCGACCGCCGGCGGCCAGCCGGTGACGGCGTTGGTGATGTGCTCGGGCACCGGCACGGTGTAGAACCGCAGGTCGGCCCCGCGATCCCAGTAGGACTGCACGGTCGGCAGAACCGTGGACGGCGGAATCAGCTCGTCCCAGAAGCCGTGCCACCACAGCACCGGGGTGTCCGGGATGTGCTTGCCCAGGCTGTTGTCGCGCAGCACCCGCAGAACCTCGGGGGCGCCGTCGATCGACTTGCCGGGCAGGAAGTACTCGCTGATCGGGCGGTACACGCCCTCGAGCGCGATGGTCGCGTAGCAGCGGTTCTGGAAGTCCGCGAGCAGGCCCTGGCCCTCGGGGGTCAGGAACTCCTGCGGGTCGAACACGTCCGGGTATTCGCGTGCGAGGGAAGCGAATCCGAGCCACATGGTGAAATTGCTGGTGCCCGCCAGGCCCGGCTGCGGTTCGGACGCGTACTTGGCGATGCCGACCAGGTCGCCGGGCGTGCCGCCGATGGCGGTACCCAGAATCCGGACATCGGGTGCGTAGCTCTGCCGCAATTCCGCGGCGCGAATCGAGCCGGAGCCGCCGCCGGAGTATCCGTAGAGCGCGATACCGGAATCGGTGAGACCCAGACCCGTGTCGTTCTTCATCGCGCGCAGGCTGTCGAGGACCATCTTGCCCTCGTCGTAGGTGTTGAACGTGTTGAACTTGCCGTCGAAGTCCGGGACGTTGATCGCGAATCCCTGCATCAGCCAATAGATGACCAGTGCCGATTCCTTCATCGTGCCCGTCTGCAGCGTGTAGGAGGGATTGCAGCTCGAACTGGTCGAGTCGATGGCCTCCTGGAACGACACCACCGGTCGCGCGCTGCCCTGCCACGGGATGCCCGGGGTGATGACCGAGGTCGCGGTGACGATCGGCTCGCCGTGCACGTTCTCCGACCGGTACAGCAGCTGCCGGGTCGACACCGGGAACGGAATTCCGAGCACCCGGGTCTGCACGTCGCGCGAGCGCACGATATCGCCGGGCGCGAAATCGGCCAGATTCGGCGGATCGGCGTACCAGGGATCCTCGCTCGGGGTGAGAATCGGCAATTGGTCGTACAGCCATGGCTCCGACGGCAATTGCGGGATCTGATTCTGATCCGGCGGGAAGGTGTGCGGATATTCCGGCTGCGCCGCAGCCGTAGCGGTTGCCCCCGCCGCCAAACATGCCGACATGGTCAAGACCATCAGCCGGCGCCGACGAGACCTGTTCACCGAGCCTCCAAACTCCATTGTTCGGCCGACTTTCGCGGATCGGCCCATGCGATTCAGCTCACACCATGGCCGATTCGGGCGCAATCGACGGTCCGCCGAGTCCCGCGTCACGTTTTTGTGCACCTGCACGAAAGCGGTCGTCGCGACCAGCCAGGAATCAACGCGCGCCGTGAACGTTGCCATGCAACATGACCTCCGCGCCGCCGGCGACCCGGCTCTCGATCCTGGACCGTTCGCGAGTGCGCGCGGGGCAGCAACCCGCCGCGGCTCTGCGCGAGACCGTGGAGTTCGCGCGGCTCGCCGAACAGTGGGGGTACCACCGCTTCTGGGTGGCCGAGCACCACAGCGTGCCGGGGGTGGCCGGTTCCGCGCCGACCGTCCTGGCCGCCGCGGTCGCCGCGGCCACCGATCGGATCCGGGTCGGCACCGGCGGGGTGATGCTGCCCAACCATCAGCCGCTGGTGGTCGCCGAGCAGTTCGGCACCCTCGCCGCGCTCTTCCCGGACCGCGTGGACATGGGCGTGGGGCGTTCGGTGGGATTCACCGACGGGGTGCGCCGGGCGCTGGGGCACGGCAGGGACGACGCCGAGGATTTCGACGCCCGGCTCACCGAGTTGCTCGAGTACTTCGTGCGTGGCCGCGCCGGAGTGCACGCCTGGCCCGCCGAGGGGTTGAGGGTCCCGGCGTACCTGCTCGCCACCGGTTCCGGCGCCGAGCGCGCCGCGCGTTTCGGCCTGCCGCTGGTGATCGCGGCCGTCGCGGGGCGGGAACCGATGATCGAGGCGATCACCAACTACCGCAACACCTTCCGGCCGACCGCGTGGGGGACCGAGCCGTACGTCATGGTGTCGGCGTCGGTGGTGATCGCCGACACCGTCGAGCAGGCGCACCGCCTGCTGCTACCCGAGGCGTGGTCCGCCGCCTACTCGCGCACCCGGGGCGAGTTCCCGCCCCTGCTCGCGCCCGAGGACATCGACCGCGAACCCATGACCGACCGGCAGCGCCGCCTGTTCGACGAGGCCCTGACCGGTCACATCCACGGTCCCGAAGCCACCGTCCTGCCTGCGCTGGACCGCCTGGTGGCCGAGACCGGCGCGGACGAGATCCTGGTGCACACCAGCACATTCGACCGCACCGCCCGCCTGGACTCCCACCGCCGCCTGGCCGCGGCGGTCGCCGCCCCCGTCCCGGCCTGACCCGGCCGGCACGGCTCAGCGCAGGTGGTCCGGGGCCGGGCCGAGGGCGTTGAGGGCCGCGACGAGCGAGCGCTCCTCGCGGTCGAAGTGGGCTTCGAGCCGGTCGGCGAGGCCGTCGAGTTCGGTGAGCAGTGCCGCCGGGTCGGTGTCGCCGGGGACGTAGGTCTCGACGAGGTGCTCGATGCGCGCTTGCAGGCGGGACACGGTGTCGTGATCGGCGGCGAGTTCGCGCAGGACCGGTTCGAGGCCGGGAAAACGCTGGGCGAGCATCGGGAAGGCGCCGTGCGATTCGCCGGTGTGGTGCCGGCGCAGGGCGCCGCAGAAGTCCAGGCAGTGGGTGCGCAGTTGGTGGGCGAGTGGGGGTTTGGGCGTGGGCGGGGTGTCCGTGCCGCCCGCGGCGAGGGCGCGCACGGCCGTGCGCAGGGCGGTGAGTTCGGTGCGCAGCCAGTCGTGGCTCTCGACGATGAAATCGCCCAGGCCGCGCACCCGGGCGAGGCCGTCGCCCGGTGTCGTGCGGTGCAGGACCACCACGGGAATGACGCGGGTCGTCTTGCGCTGATAGTCGGCGTAGCCGGGTTCGAGGTCCACGACCCGCTCGAACAGGCGATCGCGCTCGGCGGGAGTGGGAATCGCGGCGAGGGCCTCGAAGGTCTCGGAGCCGAGTTCGACGGTGACCATCGGGTTCCGCCGAATGTTGTGGTACCAGGCGGGATTGGCGGGCGCGCCGTTCGCGGAGGCCACGACCACCGTCCGGCCGTCGATGGTCAGGTGGCCCAGTGGGCTGGTCCGGGTGCGGCCGGTGCGGGCGCCGACCGTGGTCAGCAACAGCAGGGCGGCGCCGTCGAACATGCCGCCGACCCGGCCGGAATTGGCGCGGAACTCGGCGATCACCTGCTGTTGGAATCGGTCGAATGCCGCTGCGGGAGTATCGGTATTCGTGTGGTCGGTCATGAAAATCCTTCCGATGATGGTGAAATCGATCGGAGGCGCGCGAAACCACGAACGCTGGACGGTGGAATATCGAACTTCGGGGCGCGCCGGATAAGGGCGTGGGTCCGAAGAGCACGGAGGCACAATTCATTTCGCGCGGAAACGCACAGGCCGACAGAAAAGGCAGTGCTATGCGCTGGAAAATGAAGAGCGAGATTCGCGTCGAGATGTCGAACGCTCGTGGTGGCTGAAGTAGCCGCTACCTCCGTGAGTAGGCCCATCCGGGGCTCGTCACGAATCTAGCATCGGCGGCGCATTCCCATCAACCCGGCCGCAATAGTGCGGCGCCGCACGCGTTTCGGCGCCGGAACGAGAACGCCCATCCGGAACGGCCCGGATGGGCGATCGTTCAGCGTGCGCGCTGGACCCGGGATTCGTCCCAGACCGGAGTCTCGGATTCGTAGACGACCCCGTCCGAGCCGAACACCAGGAAGCGGTCGAACTCGCGGGCGAACCAGCGGTCGTGGGTGACCGTGACGACCGTGCCCTCGAATTCGGCGATCGCCTGTTCGAGCGCGTCGGCCGAGTGCAGATCGAGGTTGTCGGTGGGCTCGTCCAGCAGCAGCATGGTCGCACCCGAGAGTTCCAGCAGCAGGATCTGCAGGCGGGCCTGCTGACCCCCGGACAGGTGCGCGAAGCGCTGTTCGGCGGACTTCACCAGTCCGTACCGGTCCAGTACGCGGCTGGCGGCCTCGCGGCCCATACCGTCGCGGTGCTCGTCGCCGGTGTGCAGGATCTCGAGCAGGGTGCGATCGGCCAGATCCGGGCGGGAGTGGGTCTGGGCGAAGTAGCCCGGGCGCACCCGCGCTCCCAGCGCCGCGATTCCGGTGTGCGGCACCGGGATCAGTTCCAGATCGCTGACCGGCCGGTGCTCGTGATCGGGATCGGTGCCCCCGGTGGCGAGCAGGCGCAGGAAGTGCGATTTGCCGGATCCGTTGGCCCCCAGCACCGCGACTCGATCGCCGTACCAGATCTCGGCGTCGAACGGCCGCATGAGACCGGTCAGTTCCAGCCCCGTGCACACCAGCGCACGCTTGCCGGTGCGCCCGCCGCGCAACCGTACCGACACGTGCTGGCGCAGCGGCACCGCCTCGGGCGGTCCGGCCTCCTCGAACTTGGCCAGACGGGTCTGCGCGGCGTGATAGCGGGCGGCGACGCCGTCGTTGAACTTCGCCTTCTCGCGCAGCCGCAGCACCAGGGCCTTGATCTTGGCGTGGTCCTCGTCCCACCGGCGCAGCAGTTCGGCCAGGCGCGCGGTGCGGTCCTCGCGGGCCTGCTGATAGGTCGCGAATCCGGCGCCGTGAATCCAGTTCGTCGCGCCGTTCACCCCGGGTTCGAGGGTGATGATGCGGTTGGCGGCGTTGGCGATCAGCTCGCGATCGTGACTGATGAACAGCACCGATTTGCCCGACTGCGCGATGGTGCGCTCGAGCCACTGCTTACCGGGGACGTCCAGGTAGTTGTCGGGCTCGTCGAGCAGCAGCACCTCGTCCGGCCCGGCGAACAGCGCCTCGAGCACGACGCGCTTCTGCTCGCCGCCGCTGAGCGTCGCGGTCGCCCGCCATTTGGCGCGGTCGTACTCGACCCCGAGCGCACTGGTGGTGACGTTGTCCCAGAACGTCTCCATCTCGTAGCCGCCGACGTCGCCCCAGGTGGCCAGGGCGTGCGCGTACGCCAATTGGGTTGGTTCGTCGTCGGTTTCGATGAGCGCGTTCTCGGCGGCGTCCAGGGCGAGCGCGGCCGCGCGCACGGGCGCCGCGGCCACCGAGAGCAGCAGGTCGCGCACGGTGGACTCGTCGTCGATCTGGCCGATGAACTGGCGCATGATGCCGAGCGAGCCGGATCTGGCGACCGCGCCGCCCTCGGGTGCGAGGTCACCGGCGATGATCTTGACCAGGGTGGTCTTGCCGGTACCGTTCGGTCCGATCAGCGCGGCTTTGACGCCTTCGCCGATCCGGAAACTCACCCCGTCCAGGAGCTGTCGTCCGTCGGGGAGGAAGAACTCGACATCGGAAACGTCTACGTGGGCCACGGGGGACCAGACAACCGCACCGGCGCGCTCACCGCAACCGAATAGCGGGCGCGTGCCGGGCGATAGCCGGATGTTGCCTGCCGGCTCACCACCACTGGGTGATCGCGCCGATCTGGCGGCCGAGTTCGGGCGCCAGCGAACGGGAATAGCTGGCGGTGAGGTGGTGCTCGTCGCGGTAGATCAGGATGTTGCCCTCGCTGACCCGGCAGCGCTCGGGGCGGCACACCGCGTTCGAGAGATCCAGCGGGAAGACCGACGGGTAGGACGCCGCGGCCGCGCCGGTCGGATCGATGGGATCGAGCGCGATACTGCGGTTCATCCCGCAGCTGTCGTAATTGCCGTGGTAGGCAAGACAATCGACGGCCTTGTAGAAGACGCCGTCCCGGCGCAGGCGCGGGGTGTCGCGCAGCGCGAGGATCTTGAGGCCGCGATCGGCCAGCGCCGCCCAGACCTCGGGGAACTCCGGCGGGACCTCGTCGCCGTCGCTGTAGGGGCGGAAGCGGGTCGAGATCGTGAACACCCAGTCCGGCTGCTCGAGCGCGAGCTGATCGATGACCTCGGTGGACCACCGCCTGCACTCGGGGTCCGGGGTCTCGGAGTAGGACGGCTGGTCCACCAGGGTCAGCGCACAGCCCTGCTTGAGGTAGGTGACGATGCGGAAGCCCTGCTGCTGGGCGAGCACCTCGAGGGCGGGAATCCAATGCTCGGAATGGGATCCGCCGACCACCGCGATGGTGCGCTCACCGGCCGGGTTGCCGTAGACGCAGCGCTTGACCTCGGTGTCGGGCACGATGCACCCGTCCTGGGTCGGCGGCGGCGCGTCCGCGAAGCCCTGGAACAGCGAGGGCCGCAAGGGTTCCGGCAGCGGGATCATCCCGCTGGTGAGCGCGCCCGCCCCGGGGTAGGACGGGGAGGCCACGACGGCGGGTTCGGGGGTGGCCGCGGGCCCGACGACGATCTGCCAGCCGACGGTCGCCACCAGCACCGCGACGCCGACCGCCCCGACGAACACCCCGACCACGCGCCGGTAGATCGCGGTCGACAGCACCGGGGTCGTGCCGATGCCCGCGTGCCGGCGCAGCGGGGTCTCGACGAGCTGCGCGGTGATCACCGCGAGCAGCAGCGACACCCCGATCACCACCATGCCGTCGCCCAGCCCGGCGTGCACGCGACCGCTCTCGGCCAGGTAGAAGATCAGGATCGGCCAGTGCCACAGGTAGAACGGGTACGCGAGGGTGCCGAGTTCGGTGCAGAGGCGACCGGCGAGCACGCGGTTGGCCCACGGCCGATGGGTGGCGGGCAGACCCATGCCGGACAGGATCAGCAGCACGGTGGCCAGTACCGGGTACAGCGCGGCGGGCCCGGGGAATTCGCGGGCGCCGTCGAACAGCACCCCGCAGGACAGCACCATGGCCAGGCCCGCGGTGGCCGCGATCGCGCGCGCCCACTTGGGAACCCGGATCCACGGGGCGATGACCGCGATCCCCGCCCCGACGAGCAGCTCCCAGGCGCGGGCGCCGGAGTCGTAGTAGGTCCACGATTGATGCTGTCCCGCACCGATGGTGGCGTAGGCGAACGAGGCCACCGCACCGGCGAGCAGCGGGATCAGCAGCAGGACGCGATTGGCGCGCGGACTGCGGATCAGGCGCCGCACCAGCGACCAGACCGCGACCACCGCCAGGATCACCAGGTAGAACTGCCCCTGCACCGCCATCGACCACAGGTGCTGCAGCGGGCTCACCGACGGGTCCGGGGCCAGGTAGTCCAGTTCGGCGGTGGCGAGATACCAGTTCTGGCCGTAGATCATCGAGGCGATGATCTGGCGGCCGATGTCCTCCCACTGGGTGTACGGCCGCAGCACGACGGTCGCGACGGTGATGGCGCCCAGGACCACCAGCAGCGCGGGCAGCAGGCGGCGGCCGGTGCGGCGCAGGGCGCGCAGCGTGCCCGCTTTGCCGGTTGCCTCGGTGTGCCGCAACACCATCGCGGTGAAGAAGAAACCGGACAGCACGAGGAAGACGTCCACGCCGCCCGAGACCCGGCCCATCCACACGTGGAACGCCACGACCAGCGCGATCGCGACGCCGCGCAGCCCGTCGAGGTCCAGGCGGTAGTCCGGCCGGACGATGGGCAGGTAGTCGGTGTCGTGCTGAGAGATCTGCGAGGGCAGGTGGTTTCGCTCGACCGGCACAGTGAACGTCGCTGTGTCGGAGGTACGAATGCGCACGATCAACTCCCACTACCGGTTGGCCCCGGCCCGGAGTGCGGCACGGGGATGCCGATGAGATTCTCGGCACAACGGCTCCCAAGATGCCCGATCACCGACGGCGCAGGCAAACTCGGACCGGAGCGGCGGCCGGGCGTGGCCGAGAAGTGGCTGGCCGCCAAGCCGATTCGCGCCGGTGGGCACCCGGATCGGGTGGCTCTCGATTTGCCAATCCTGCCTCTTTACGGAATCATTACCGTGTAAGAGGGGCCGGGCAAAGCTGGTCGGCACGTGGCTCACGAGCCATGGTGATGGTGTATCGACCCGAGAGGAGCTGCCCGTGGCATTCACGCGACCTGCGTACTCAACAATGCTCTACCTCTTTCCCCAGCTCGATCGGCCGTAGCCGACACTTCGCACGCCCGTTCCGCCCCGCGCGCCGGCGAATTCCGTTCGCGGCCGGTACCCATTCGGTTCCGATGTAAACGCGACGAAGATCTCGATTTCGCGGTGCATCGCCGCGGGTCGCAAGGGATTTCTCTATCGTTCCAACTTCCCTATGAAGCACGCGGTCATTTGCCGCTAGTGTGGATTTGTGAACGTCGAGGTTACACAGTTGCCCGGAATCGGGGTACGCAAAGACTTTTCGCTGTCGGGCTCACGCCGCCGGATCGGAATCATCGATCACAAGGACGGCACGATCGATCTGATCGTGAGCAAGCCCGGCAATCCCGATGCCATGGACCAGATCTCACTGTCCTCGCACGAGGCGGCGGTGCTGGCCAATCTGCTCGGCGCGCCCCAGCTCGTGGCGCAATTGCAGGAGGAGCACCGCGAGTTCGGCGACATCGTGACCAGGCAGCTCACCATCGGTGCGCGTTCGCCCTACGACGGCAGGCTGCTGGGGGATACCCAGATGCGTTCGCGCACAACGGTATCGATCGTCGCGGTCATGCGAGCCGGCCACGCGATTCCGTCCCCTAGCCCGGATTTCCTGTTCACCGCCGGTGATGTCCTCGTAGTTGTAGGTACCGCGGAAAGCCTAGGGGCTGCCGCCAGAATTTTGACGGATGGCTGAAAAGTAGATGGTGGCACACGAAACCGCGCTCGCGCTGATACAGCTGGGCGCGGTCTTTTTTGGTCTGGGATTGCTGGGTAGGGTCGCCGCGCGCATCGGAATGTCGCCGATTCCGCTGTACCTCATAGGCGGCCTCGTTTTCGGTACCGGCGGCCTGATCGAGCTGAACCACGTGGACGAGTTCATCCACCTGGCCAGTGAGATCGGCGTCGTACTCCTGCTGTTGCTCCTGGGCCTGGAGTACACGGCCAACGAACTGGTCACCGGTCTGCGCAGTTCGTGGGCGGCCGGCCTGCTCGACATCGTGCTGAACGCGACGCCCGGGGTAATCGTCGCGCTCATGCTCGGCTGGGGCCTGACCGGCGCGGTCGCCATGGCCGGGGTCACCTACATCTCCTCCTCGGGCATCGTGGCCAAGGTGCTCGGCGATCTGGGCAGGCTCGGCAACCGCGAGACCCCGACGATCCTGTCGATCCTGGTCTTCGAGGATCTGGTGATGGCCGCGTATCTACCGGTGCTGACCGCGGTCCTGGCGGGGGTGGGCTTCGCGGCCGGGCTCAAGACGCTCGGTATCGCGCTGGCGGCGGTGACCATCGTGCTCGTGGTCGCCCTGCGCTACGGCAGATACGTCTCGATGATCGTGGACAGCAAGGACCGGGAGATCTTCCTGCTCAAGCTGCTCGGCTCGGCGCTGCTGGTCGCGGGCGTGGCCTCGGCGCTGCAGGTCTCGGCCGCGGTGGGCGCGTTCCTGCTCGGTATCGCGATCTCCGGTTCCACCGCGCACACCGCCACCAAGATCCTGGAGCCGCTGCGGGATCTGTTCGCGGCCATGTTCTTCGTGCTGTTCGGGCTGAGCACCGATCCGGCCAGTATCCCGCCGGTGCTGGGCTGGGCGGTCGTGCTGGCCGTGGTGACCGTCGCGACCAAGATGGCCACCGGCTGGTGGGCCGCCAAGCAGGCGGGCGCCTCGAAGTACGGGCGGGCGCGCGCGGGCACGGCGCTGGTCGCGCACGGCGAATTCTCCATCGTCATCGCGGGATTGGCGGTGGCGGCCGGTGCGGTGCCCGCGTCGTTCGCGGCCATGGCGACCACCTACGTGCTCATCATGGCGGTACTGGGCCCGATCGCGGCCCGCGTGGTGGAACCGGTGCTGCGCCGATTCGACGGGCGGGCCCCGGCGGTCGCGTGAGACCGCCCGGGCGGGCCCCGCGTCAGTCGCGCAGGGCCTGTTCGCGCAGCCGGCCCAGCACCCGGGTCAGCATGCGCGAGATCTGCATCTGCGAGACGCCGAGGTGCGCGGCGATCTCGCTCTGCGTCCGATTCTCGAAGAACCGCAGCACCAGCAGCTGCCGCTCGCTTTCGGGGAGGGCTTCGATGAGCGGTTTCACCGCGATGAAGTTCTCCACCAGGGTGTAGTCGGGCTCCTCGGCGCCGAGCGCGTCCAGCAGCGACAGCGCCGGATTCTCGGTCTCGGAGTCCAGGGCGCTGTCGATCGAGGAGGTCCGGTAGGAGTTGGCCGCGATGAGCGCCTGGGTCACCTCGATCTGGTCGACCCCGAGTTCGGCGGCCAGCTCGCCGGCCCGGGGCATCCGGCCCAGCCGGTGCGCCAGCGCTTCGGTCGCCGGGCCGATGGACTGCTGAATCTCCTTGAGCCGCCGGGGAACTCGGACCGACCAGGTGTAGTCCCGGAAGTGCCTGCGCACCTCGCCCATCACGGTCGGCACCGCGAACGCCAGGAACGACGAGCCGTACTCCGGGTCGAAGCGGTCGACCGCGTGCAACAGGCCGACGCGGGCGATCTGCAGCAGGTCGTCGAAACTCTCCCCGCGCCCGGCGAACCGGCGGGCGATGTGCTCGGCCAGCGGGAGGCAGCGCCGGATGAGATCCTCGCGCAGGATCGGGCGTCGCGGGTCCTCGGGCGCCAGGGCGGCCCATTCGGCGAAATAGGGCTCGATGTCGTCGTAGCTGTCCGCGCGCGCCCGGCGGTGCGGGGGAGTCTCGGGTGGTGGCGCCTCCACGGTCGGGGTCGGTTCGTCATCGGGCGGTGTGTCGGCGACGAGGGTGCCGCTGCCGGACTTGCGCATGGCGTCTCCTGAAATCAGGTTGCTGCGCAGGCGTACAGGCGAGGCAGGTGGTATCGACCTCTTACTTGTGTGCGCCACCGGTCCTCGGTGGCGTCGCCCGCCGTTGGTGTGGCCGGGACCCGCTGCCGGAGACGGTCGCGCCGTGTTCGAGGCATCGGGTGAGAGTGGTTGCGGGACAGTCGAATCAGCCGAGTTTTTGCAGCTGTTCGCTGTGGCGGCGGATGGTGTTCTCGCCCGGGCCTAACCGCCGCGCGGGAGCGAGATCTCCGCGGTCCCGCGCGCCGTCGAACATCGTGGTGCCGCGGATGCCGGGCATCTCGAGGCAGAAGATGAAATACGCATGTCGACCCTTCGTCGTCGTGCCGAGACGGAATCGACTGCCGGGGTCTGGGACAGCAAAGTCTGCCGTTGCACACAATTCATCGGTGGAACTGTGTTGATAGGTCCAGGCTAGCAGGCGCGACCACAGGGCGACACCGATTGGGGGTGCCGCGCCGCGCCCGCGGCGGGGCGGGTACGCCCGGCCGTCGGAGTGAGTATCGGGATTCGTTGCGGGGCACGAGGCTTGGGCCGGCGGCGGCCGGGAGCCGCGCGGGCGGAGCGTCCGGTGACCCGACCCGGGGTCGGTGGAACGATCTTGACTGTGACAGGCTGGGCGGCGGTCGGGCCGGGTGTGCCGCGGTGTGCGTACGGTGGCCGGGCGAGGCAGTATTCTCTCGTCCCAGCATGCTCCGGCAGCGGCGCCGTGCCGCGCCGTGCCGGAAGGAAGGAGCTCGACCGATGTCCTTCTGGCAGCCGCCGAATCCCGTGGGACTGCCCGCGGATCCGCGCGCCGAGGCCGACCCCGCCGCCCTGCCGCTCGGGCCCGAGCGCGCCGAGAAGGACATGGTCATCCTGCTGGTCGAGGATGACCCCGGCGACGCCCTGCTGGTGCAGGAGCTGGTCGCCGACGCCGCCCCGGGCGTCACCCTGGAATGGGTGCGAACCGTGACCCAGGCGGGCGAGTGGCTCGCGACCCAGGTTCCGGACTGCGTCCTGCTGGACCTGCATCTGCCCGACGCCCGCGGCCTCGAGGCGCTCGAGCGCATTCGCGCCGCCGCCGACGTGGCCGTGGTCGTGCTGACCGGCCTGGACGAGGAACGGATCGGCCTGGCCGCGGTGACGGCGGGCGCGCAGGACTATCTGGCCAAGGGCCGGGTCGAACCCGAGCTGTTCGGGCGGGCGGTCCGCTACGCGGTCCAGCGCAAGCAGGCCGAGCGCGCGGCGGCGGCGTTGCGCGTCGGCCAGATGCGAGCCCGGGAGAACGCACGGCTGGAACGGGGCCTACTGCCGACCCCGCTGCTGCGCGGCGTGCCGGTGGTCGACGTGGTCTCCCGCTATCGGCCCGGGAGCGCGCACTCACTGCTGGGCGGCGACTTCTACGACGTGGTGCAGGACGCCGACGGCGTGGTGCACGTGGTGATCGGCGACGTGTCCGGGCACGGGCCCGACGAGGCCGCCACCGGTGTCGCGCTGCGATTGGCTTGGCGCACACTGGTTCTCAGCGGCATCACCGGCACCCGGCAATTGCAGCTGCTGGAACAGGTGCTGCTGGCCGAGCGCACCGGCAAACACACCTTCGTGACCGTGACCACCCTGGTGCTGCGCCCGCGCCGGCACGCGGTCCAGGTCATGCGCGCCGGGCACCCGGGCATGCTGGTGCGGTCGGCGACGGGCGTGGAATGGCTCGAGGTCTCCGGCGGTCCCGCCCTGGGTTTCGCTCCGCGGCACGCGGATTGGCCCATCACCGAACTCATCCTGCCGCCCGGCACCGGGCTGGTGCTGTTCACCGACGGCCTCTACGAGGGCCACAGCGGCGTCGGCGACGACCGATTGGGCGAAGAGGGCCTGCTCGCCCTGGCGGGCGAGGTGCGGGCCGGTGAGCCCGCGGTCTTCCTGGACGAACTCATCGGCCGCGCCGAAGCGCTGGCCGAACGACACGGGGGACTGGACGACGACATCGCCGTCCTGTACCTGCGCTGGAACGACGACATCGGAGAGCGGGACAGCGAAGCATGAGCACACCCGAACCACCCCGGAACTGGACCCAGCGGCTGACCGTGCGGGCCTGGTTCCAACTGATCCTCGCGGTCATGGTGCTGGTGGTGGTCGTGGGTGCGGGCCTGTCGGCGCTGGCCACCGCCAAGACCACCAAGGTCTCGGATCGATTCGGCAAGCAGATCCAGCCCGCGGTCACCCAGGCGTACCGGCTGCAGGGCGCGCTGGCGAACCAGGAGACCGGCGTGCGCGGCTACGCGATTACCGCCGATCCGCAATTCCTGGTCCCGTTCGAGGAGGGACGACGGGAAGAGACACTGGCGGTCAACGAGTTGCGTGACCTCCTGCACGACCGCCCCGAACTGCTCGCGGACGTCGACCGACTCGAGGACTTGGCCGAGGTCTGGCGTAGCACCTACGCGGACCCGTTGATCACACTCGTCGGGTCGGGCGGCGAGCGCACGCCCGACGCGCTCGGGTCCGCGCGCGGCAAGGCGGCCTTCGACCGGCTGCGGGAAAATTTCACGGTCCAGAACGCCAATCTCGACGCGGCCGCGGTCCACGATCGCGCCGATCTCGCCCGCACCCGCAGCATCCGCGACGCCGCCCTGATCGGCATGGTCGGGGCCTTCCTGATCACCGGCCTGGGTCTGACGGTCCTGGTGCGGCGTTTGATCGCCCGGCCGCTGGAGGCCCTCGAGACCGCCTCCGAACGGGTGGCGGGGGGCGACTTCGGTCATCACATCACCGTGCACGGCCCGGCCGATCTGATGACCGTGGCCGCGGCGGTGGAGGGCATGCGCGTGCGCATCGTCAGCGAGCTCGAACAATCCCGGGTCACCGAGGCCAGGCTCGCCGAGCAGGCCGCCGACCTCGACGCGCAGTCGGCCGAGCTGCGCCGCTCCAACGCCGAGCTGGAACAGTTCGCCTACGTCGCCTCGCACGACCTGCAGGAGCCGCTGCGCAAGGTGGCCTCGTTCTGCCAGCTGCTGGAGAAGCGCTACGGCGATCAGCTCGACGACCGGGCCAAGCAGTACATCGAGTTCGCGGTCGACGGCGCCAAGCGCATGCAGGTGCTGATCAACGACCTGCTCACGTTCTCGCGCGTGGGCCGGGTCAACGATCACACGGTCGCCGTCGGCCTGGACCTCACCGTGGACAAGGCGCTGGCCAACCTCGGCGCGCTGGTCGAGGATTCGGGCGCGGTGGTGGAGCGGCCGGAACGATTGCCCGAGGTGAACGGCGATCCGACCCTGCTGATCATGCTGTGGCAGAACCTCATCGGCAATGCCATCAAGTTCCAGCGTCCCGGTGAGCCCCCGCGCGTGCGCATCGAGTGCGAGGCCGAACCGGGGGAGGAGACCGGGTGGCGCTTCTCGATCTCGGACAACGGCATCGGTATCGCACCCGAGTTCGCCGACAAGGTCTTCGTCATCTTCCAGCGCCTGCACAGTCGTGACGAGTACAGCGGAACGGGCATAGGATTGGCGCTGAGCAAGAAGATCGTGGAGTTCCACGGCGGGCGGATCTGGATCGACACCGCCTACACCGGCGGCACTCGATTCTGTTTCACCCTCGTCGAATCCGCCCAGCGATCGGCGCCCGCCGAACTACTCGCAGAATCGAATCAGGAGTCCCCCGCGTGAGCGATGTCATCGAGCCCATTGTCATCCTGCTCGTCGAGGACGATCCCGGGGACGAGTTGATGACGCGGGAAGCCTTCGAGCACAACAAAATCGGCAATACGCTGATGGTGGTCCGGGACGGCGAGGAGGCCCTGGACTTCCTGTACCACCGCGGCGCGTACGCCGACGCTCCCCGGCCCGACCTGATCCTGCTCGACCTGAATCTGCCCAAATACGATGGCAGGCAGGTGCTCGAGCGCATCAAGTCCGACCCCGATCTGGCGCACATCCCGGTGGTGGTGCTCACCACCTCCGCCGCCGAGGAGGACATCCTGCGCAGCTACCGGCTGCACGCCAACGCGTACGTGACCAAGCCGGTCGACCTGGACCAGTTCATCTCCGCGATCAAGCAGATCGATGACTTCTTCGTCCAGGTCGTCCGGCTGCCGAAGCTGGCGTGAGCCGGGGGTGAGCTCACCGCCCGCCGGGCCGTGAGCTCACCTCCGCGCTCAGGCGATGCGCAGCCTGCGCTGGGGTTCGGCGGGTCCCAGCGCTTTCTCGCGCAGGGTGCTGAGGGTTTTGTTGAGGATGCGTGACACCTGCATCTGCGAGACGCCGAGGCGTTCGCCGATCTGGGCCTGGGACTGATTCTCGAAGAAACGCCAGATGAGCACCTGGCGTTCGCGCTGCGGCAGCGCCGCGAGCAGCGGGCGCACCGACATGGCGTCCTCGAGCAGCCGGTAGCTGGGCTCCTCCCGCCCGAGGGTCTCCACGACCGGCACCGGGGCGAAGTCGTCGTCGGTACGGGCGCCGTCGAGCGAGCTGGCCTGGTAGGCGTTGCGCGCGATCATGGCCTGGGTGACCTCGACCAGGTCCACATCCAGCTCGGCGGCGATCTCGCGCGCGGTCGGCAGTCGGCCCAGCCGGTGCGAGAGGGTCTCGGTCACCTGACCGAGCTGCTGCTGCAATTCCTTGGTGCGCCGCGGCACCCGCACCGCCCACGTGCGGTCGCGGAAGTGCCGGCGGACCTCGCCCATGATGGTCGGTACGGCGAAGGACAGGAAGGTGGTGCCGCGCGCGGCGTCGAAACGGTCCACCGACTGCACCAGGCCCACCCGGGCGATCTGGAGCAGATCATCGAACGTCTCGCCGCGGCCGCTGAAGCGCTGGGCGATGTGCTCGGCCAGGGGCAGGCAGTCCCGGATGATCTCCTCGCGCAGCTCCGCGTGGCGGGCAACATCGGCCGCACACGCCGCCAGCTGCTCGAACCGCGGCTCGATGTCGTCGTAGCTATTGCCGGCCGCGCGCGCCGACCGACCCCCGTGGGTGCGAAGTTGCGCCTCGGACATGAGGTTTCCTAACTCCCGTTCCATTCCGACTGTGGTGGCGATTTACCCGGGTTCGAGTTACTCAAACGTGATCGGTCGCAATATATCCGAAGTGCCTGTCGGCGGGACCGGCTGCGGTGTGAGCGAACTCGGGCGGGTACTCTGCCCGAACCGGGCGGTTGGGGAAGCACGCGGGAACGGAGAATGCCATGGGGACGACGGTCGGACTGCGGGTACCCGCGACACCGGATCACTTGACGATGCTGCGGGCGCTCGCCGAAACCGTCACGCTGGTGGCCGATTTCGGCCTGGGTGAGGTGAACGACATCCGGCTGGCCCTGGACGAGGTGGCGACCCTGCTGATGCTGGCCGCGGTGCCCGGATCGATGCTCGACTGCGAACTGACCTATGACGAGGACAAGCTGACCGTGCGGGTCGCGGGCGTGGCCACCTCCGAGGACGCCCTGGACGAGCGCGGTCTGAGCTGGCACATCGTGCGCTCGCTGACCGATTCGCTCAGCACCGATCAGGGCGTGTACGCGATTCCGGCCGGGGGCTATCCGACCGTGGTGGAGTTCGGGCGCCTGCGGGACGCGCGCCGCAACAGCCCGCGCTGAACCCGCCGCCCGGGGGCGGCGGGTTCGAGCCGGGTTGTTCGAGCCGGCCGCGGCCGGGGCGCGGTCAGGAGTCCGCGGTGAGCGCTTCGTCCAGCGTGTCGTAGACGGCGAGCAGGTCACCGAGTCCGGTGAGTTCGACCGGGCGGCGCACGGGCGCCGAGGCGACGACGCGGAACTGCCGGCCCGCGGTGACCTCGAGGGCCTCCACGAGCACGCTCAGACCGGCCGAGCCGAAGAACCCGACATCGGTCAGGTCCATCACGAGCACGGGGGATTCACCGGCCAGGGCCTCGGCCACGGCGGCCGAGAGCTTCGGCGCGGAGACCATGTCGACCTCGCCCGAGGCGGACAGCACCGTCGCGGACTCGACCGCGTGCATACGAACGATCAATTCCCTCACCGCGCGGCCCGCCTGCGGGTTTCGGTGGCACCCATGCCGAGTCCGGCACGGTGGCCGGAATGTTGCCTGATACGTCCGATTACGTCCATCGACACCGTTAGCTACCTCCGGATACATGGCGTCGGCAGGAGTCCACCGGCCGCGCTCCCCGCCACCCTATTCGAGTGATGAGGGCGGCGGCAAAAGTTGCCGCATTCGACGTGTTCCGGTTATGCGGCCCGAACCCCGCCGTCATCCTCGGGTTCGCTGGGCGTCGCGGGAACACGCTCGCACCCCAATGCCTTTCGTGCCGCACGAACGGACCTCAGCGTCCCAGCGGGAGCCGGATGTACAGCGTGGTGCCGCCCGGCCCGGTGTGTCGTCGCACCAGGTCGGCGACCTGATTGACGATGAGCAGACCTCGGCCGCCGGGGGTGTGGGCGGGCGCGGGCAGCCGGCCCGCGAGCGGGTCGGCGATGTGGCCGGCGTCGCGCACCTGACAGCACAGGTGCGGGCCCTGGGACCACAGCGCGAGCGTGCCCTTCCCGCCACCGTGCACGACCGAATTGGTGGTCGTCTCGCCGATGACCAACTCGGCGTCCAGGAGCTGATCCGCGCCCATGCCCGCCTGCCGGGCGTACTCCACGGCGGCGTGCCGGACCTCGGACAGCGTCGAGGCGTCGAACGCGTAAGTCGTCGCCGTCGCGGGCGGGTCGGCCAGCGGCTGGTTGTAGATGGCCACGATGTGGTCGGGATCATATGTGGTGCTGACGCTCTCGCCCGTTTCGTCGATGAGCGTGGGATGGGTCGCGTACGCGTCGGCGACCATGTGCGCGGGCAGGGTGCTCAGATCGTACGGGCACAGAATGGTGGCCGCGCGCCCCGCGAAAGCCGAGTTGACCAGGGCTTCGTGCAGCGCGCAGGCCGGGTACTCGGCCTCGGAGCGCTCCGCCCAGACCGGCTCGCCGATGATGCGGACCCGGTCGGCGGGATGGGCGTCGGTGAAGGCCCGCAGCACGCCGGGGATGATGCGCCCGGGGTTGCGGCCCTCGATCGTCATGTCCAGTAGTCGAACCCGATCGGCGTCCGCGCCCAGCGCGGTTCGCAAGAGCTCCAGTTTCGCGGTGGGCACCGATACCGCGACGGGCTCGCCCAGCGCCAGGCCATCCTGGATGAAACGCAATGTGCCCGTGAGGTATTCATCGCTGTCGCGGTAGAAGAGAGCCGGGTGCACGAAGGGATTCGTCGTCGCGGCGGTGGTCATCGGCAAGCGGCCCCGATCGTCGGTTGCCCGGAGGACGCTGTCGCCTGGTGCCACGCCGCGCGCGGTCTCCGGGAGGGGAAACTATCGCATATGCTACGCGCCGTTCCGGACGGCGGAAGCTCACCTCGGGGTGGATTCGCCCCGGGTGACCCACGGGCCCGGGTCCGGGCCGGCGAATTCTCCGCGTGTACGGGCGAAGCGCACGGCAACCGGGAATCCGGCGAGCGTACGGTCGTACGGTTCGGTGGTCACGTGCACGCCGTCGGTGAGCGAGCGCAACATGTGCCAGCCCACCCCATCGGTTTCGAAGTCGGTGAGCGCGTCCACGACCCCGTGTATGTGGACGCCCATACTCTGCTCGTCGCAGTGGAATCTGCAGTCGATCTCGGTACCCGGCACCGCCGCCCGCACCAGCGCGGACGCCACCTCGTCCACCGCTATCCGCAGGTCGACCGCGGTGTCGATGCCGAAGTCGGCTATCAGGCATACGGTCTCGGCGAGTGCGCGCAAGGTACCCAGTTGCCCGGCCACCGCCGGGGTGCGCACCGCGACCTCGGTGTAGTTCGAGGCGGGCGGCGACACACCGTGCGGCGGCTCGGGCGCGACCCGCAGGTGCGCACCGGCCGTACCGCGTCGCGGCCTGTTCTTGCCCGTGTCTCGTGTTCTGAATTGCCCCGTCATCTCACATCGCCCCTGGCATCGATAGGCAGTGTTGTTGTCCGATCTGCACGTTGTTCTGCTACTGGCCTACCCGGGTATGCGCGACTGAAAACGTGGCGGAACGGACAGCCGCCGGACTCGGGTCGATCTTGCAGGCCGGCCGGGATGATCGTGAGTGACGCCACCCACGAGCGGGGCGCGCCGGCGGGTTGCCGGCCCGTGCTCAGCGCGCGGGCGCGAAGCAGCTCGAAGGCAGGTCGACCAGTGAGCACAGCGCCGGCGCGCGCACGGGTGAATAGCCCGCGGGGACACCGCCGTTCGCGGTGATGTCGCGGTAGGCCCAGACCGCCTCGGTGGGGCGGCGGGTCAGGGACGGGTCGGAGGTCACATCGACGGTGTAGAGGCCGAATCGCGGGGAGTAGCTGCCCCATTCGTAGTTGTCGGTGATGCTCCAGTAGTTGTAGCCGATGACGTTGATGCCCTCGGCCTTGGCGCGCTGCACCCAGTAGACGGTGTCGCGCAGGTGATCCGCGCGGGTCATGCCGTCGGTGGTGGGGGAGCCGTTGTCGCTGGGGACGCCGTTCTCCACGATGTAGAGCGGGCGGCCGGGGAACTTCTGGCCGTAGCGGCGCAGCACGTAGTAGATGCCCTCGGGCTCGATGATCAGGCTCGTGGGCTGATTGGTCAGCAGGGCGGCCACATTCGGCGGGTCCGACAGCGAACCGCCGTAGTAGTAGTCGATGCCCACGTAGTCGAGTTTGTCCGCGACGCGGTCGACGAACAGGGCGTCGTCCTGGGCCGCGGTCATGGCCGAGTAGCCGATGTTGCTGGTCACCAGCGCACCCGGCTGCCGCGCGTGGATGTGGTCGTAGATCGCGCGGTGCGCGGCGACCATGCGATCGATCATGGCCGAGACGTCGATCGCGCCGATGCCGCCGATCCGCTGCTCCTGCGACACGTAGGCCAGCGGCTCGTTGAACGTCACCCACAGCGGATCCTCGCCCGCGTATCTGTCCACGACCGCGCGCGCGTTGACCAGCCAATCCTCGACCATGCCGGGGTTGCGCCAGCCGCCGCGATCGACCGCCCAGCCCGGGAACACCCAGTGGTCCAGGGTGATCATGGGTCGCAGACCCGCCGCGCGCACCCGCGAGATAAGGGCGTCGTAGAACGAGAAGTCCCATTGGCCCGGATTCTGCTGCACCCGAGCCCATTCCACGCTGATCCGGAAGACCCCGACGCCCATGTCCGCGGCGCGCTGGATGTCCTCACCGTAGCGATGCAGGAAATCGACCGAATCCCGGTAGCTCTCGGCCCGGCCGGAATCGGCGTAGCGCCGCCAATTGCTGTCCGGCGCCGAGCCTTCGCTCTGGAAACCCGAACTCGAAACGCCCCACAGGAAATTGCCGCCCACCGGCGGCGGTCCCGGGTCGGCGGTGGCGGCTCCGGGCGTGGTGATCGCACCCGAAACCGTCAGAACGATGCATGCCAGGATGAACAGTGCACGTTGTCCCATCGCATCGAGGGTACTTACCCGCGAGCGTGTTTCGCGGCGGTCCGATCAGATTGGACGGCAGTTCATCCCGCGACCGCGGCCGGTTTCGGCGATGAGTCCGATTCGTGCGGTTCGGCTTCGGGAATCTCGGTGCCGCGCAACGAACAACCCGCCGTCTCGCGCAGAAAAGCAACCGCCACCAGGCCGATCAGCGACGCGCCGACCATGTACACCGCCGGGAACAGATTCCACCCGGTGCCCTCGATCACCGCCTCGTTGACCAGCGGCGCGGTTCCGCCGAACGCCGCGGTGGACACGTTGTAGCCGAAAGCGAAACCGGCATAACGCACATGGGTGGGGAAGATGGCCGGGAAGGTCGAACTGATCGTCGCCAGCTGCGGCACGTAGAGCAGCCCGATCACCACGAACCCCACGACGGCCCAGACCGGGCCGAGCGCCATCAGCGCGTACATCGGAACCGCCAGAATCGCGAGGCCGATCAGCGAGAACCGCCACATCGGCCGCCGTCCCACCCGGTCGGACAGGCGCCCGAAGAACGGCAGGGACACCATCATGACCAGCTGGCCGATGAGCATCATGGTGGTGGTCGTCGACTCGCCCAGGCCGATCGTCTTCTGCAGGTAGGTCGGCTGATAGGTGAGCAGGGTGTAGTTCACCACGTTCAGCGCGATGACCAGACCCATCAGCGTCAGGGTCTCGCGCCGGTAGGTGGTCAGCAGCACGCGCAGTCCGGCCGGCGGGGTGTCCTGCTCGGCGACCTCGGTGAACACCGGGGACTCGTCGAGCCGGGCGCGCAGGTACCAGCCGATCAGGCCCAGCGGCAACGCGATCAGGAACGGAATCCGCCAGCCCCAGTCGTACATGGCCTCCGAACCCAGCACGAGCTGGCAGGCCAGGACCACCGCCGAACCGCCGACGAAGCCCGCCATCGTGCCGAATTCCAGGAAACTGCCCAGGAATCCGCGTTTGCGGTCGGTGGCGCACTCCGCGAGATAGGTTGCCGCCCCGCCGTATTCACCGCCGGTGGAGAAGCCCTGCACCACGCGCAGCGCGATCAGCAGCAGCGGGGCCCACCAGCCCACCGTGGCGTGGGTCGGCAGCAGGCCGATCGCGCCGGTGGCCACGGCCATCAGCAGGATGGTGGTGGCCAGCACCACCTTGCGGCCCACCCGGTCGCCGAGCGGACCCCAGACCATTCCGCCGAGTGGGCGCAGCAGGAACGAGATCGCGAAACCGAGCATGGTGCCCAGGGTCCCGAGTTCGCCGGGGAAGAAGGCCGCCGTCAGATACGTTGCGGTAGCCGCGTATACGCCGTAGTCGAACCATTCGGTGGCATTGCCCATCGCGGACGCCGCGACCGATCTTCGCAGCGGATTGGCCGCCGTCTCGTTCCTCATCGTGCCTGCCTTCCCAGCCCGCACCACGGACGTTCCTCGGTACCGCCGCGGCGCGGAGAACGCCGAAGCTTTCGCACGGTAAGAACCGTTACCCAGGCTCACGGTCGCTCAAACCGGAGGGGTTGCCGGCCGGTCGCGCCGGACCCGCCCCGACCGGGGGCTGCGTCGGGTATGTGAGCCCGGTCACGTCGGGCGCATCCGGTGCGGTGGATCCGGCGATCGGGCGCGCGCCCGGGTCAGCGGTCCGGGCGATCATCCCGGGTCGCGCGGGCGGCCAGGCTCATCAGCCGCAGACCGTGCGGACTGAACGCGCCCGGGCCGAAGATCGTGACACCGGCCAGGGCGCAGTACGCCGCGGCGGTGTGCAACAGCAGCAGGTCGCCGGTGTCGCCGGGGCCGAACGGGCAGCCGTCGCCGGCGCCGGTGACGATCGCGTCCAGGGCCCGGGCGATGGCGAACTCGTGATGCAGCGGCACCGCCCGCGACACCAGCTGCACCAGCTCGTCCTGGAGGTCGGCGATGTGCACGGACTGACCCGCGCAGAAGGCGACGGTGTGCAGATGGGCGATGAGGGTGCCCGCCTCGTGCATGGTTCCGTCCAGCGCGGCGCGACCCGCGTCGCCGATGCCCGCCGCGAGCCGGGCCACGCGGGTGTGATCACGCTCGAGGTAGCAGGCGACGAGATCCAGGAGCAGCGGTAGGTACGGGGTCGGGCCCGCCGATGGGCGCACGTCATCTTGTTCGGTCACGTCGGTGTCCCGGATGGGAGGTGGTGCGTGTCGGGGAGGCAGCGGAGGCCCGGGTGGGGGTGAGTCGCCGGGCCTCCGAGCCCGTTCCGCTGGTGCAGCGAACCTGCGCGGAAGCCGGCTTGCCACAGGACGGGCCGCGCAGACGAAACGGAAGAGCATTTGTTTCGCGAACAGCACCCTAGACGCGGTCGCGGGGCCCGCGCGGCCATTGCGGAACCTTTCGTTTTTCGGATATCGGTGTGCGAAAGAGCAGGTCCGGGGACCGGTCCGTGTCCGGGTGCGATGGCTTTGCGCGGGCCCGGGTGGCGCCGATCGTGGCCGCACCGCCGGATTGCCGGTGAATCGGTGATCGGGTCCGGCCCGAAAGGGCATGCTGTGGAACAGGTTCAGCGGCGAAGGGATGACATGGTCGATCCGGGGTGCGTGGATATCCGGCGTGCGCGACTGCATACGCGCGAGGCGGAGGAGACCGTCGAGTACGTGTCGAAGCTCTACACCGGCAACGTGATCGAGTTCCAGCGCGCGGCGCCCGGCGCCAGCGTGCGCAACGCCGTCACCATCGCCGGATCGGTGATGGCCACCGAAATCCGCAGCACGGTCGGCTATATCGGGCATCTCGCCCCGATCACCGGCAGCGTGTACTTCCAGCGGACGCTGTCGGGCAACATCCGGCTACGCGGGGACGGGCACGACATCTGGCAGCAGCGCGAGGAGTTCTCGGTGTACCCGATGAACGTGCCGATTCGCGCGGACTGCGAGAACCACGACGTCGACATGCTGCACATCCCCGACACCGTTCTGGCAGATCTCACCGCCGAACAGGGAATCGAGCTGTCCGCCTTTCGTTTCGAGTCGCTGGCGCCGGTCGACCGGGCCCGCGAACGCTTCTGGAGCAGACTCTTCGACCTGGTGCACCACGAGATCTCGCTGGCCGACCCCGACGTCATGACCGACCTGGTCGTGGCGAACCTGGCCCGCACCCTGGCCGCGGCGGCGCTGACGGTCTTTCCCAACCCCGCGATGGATCGTCCCCATCGCCCGCGCCCGCCGGCGATCAGCCCGTCCACCCTGCAGCGCGCGGTCGACTACCTGCACGCCCATCCCACCCGGCCCGTCACCGTCGGCGACCTCGCCGCGCACACCGGCGTCGGCCCGCGTGCTCTGCAGTACGCCTTCCGCAAGCGATACAACGCCACCCCCATGGAATATCTGCGCCGCCTGCGCCTGGAACAGGCCCACCAGGACCTGCTCGCCGCCACCCCCGGCGACGGCCGCACCGTGGCCGCGGTGGCCGCCCGCTGGGGCTTCCCGCAGCCGGGCCGATTCGCCCAGCTCTACATCCGCGCCTACGGCCAGCCCCCGAGCCGGACCCTGCGCCGCTGACCTGCGTGTCGCCCGGTAGGTCGCGGACGGTGTCAGCCGCCGGCCCCGGCATCGGCCCCGATCCGGTGGAACTCCAGGCCCTCCAGCTCGATGCCCAGCGCGGCCAGACCGGTGTAGTGGACGGGATTGTGGAACCCCGGCCAGACCCGTGGCACGCTCACGCGCGCGTACTCGCTGAACGCGATCTTCCAGCGCCCGGTGACCTCGTCGGGCGCGGTCGTCGGGCCCACACCGGAGATCCGGCCGATCAGGAAGGCGCTGCCGTGCGGCTCGGCGCCGTCGGCGTAGGGCTCGTCGTTGTGCGCGTTCTGGGTGCAGACGAGCCACTCGCAGGCTTCGACCCGCGCGGGGCTCAGCTTCCACGACTGGGATCCGCCCTCGGCGAGGATCGTGCGGGAACTCTTCGCGGTGAATACGACGACGGTGTCCTCGATGGCTGTCATGGATCCATGATGTGAACCCGGATCGGGCCGGTCCAGGTTTCGATGAACTTCGGACCCCCTGTGCGCGAAGTTGATTCGACGCGCGCGGAGCGGCGACCGGTGTGCGTGAACCACCCGGGGCGTGGTTCTCCGGCGCGACCGCGAACCCCCGAAAACGAGTGCGAAGCGGGCAGGTGGCAACCTTCCGGACACCGCGCCGGAGGCGGCCCCGGCGGTTCGCCGATC
Organism: Nocardia sp. NPDC003693; assembly: GCF_053981095.1. Taxonomy (NCBI): domain Bacteria; kingdom Bacillati; phylum Actinomycetota; class Actinomycetes; order Mycobacteriales; family Nocardiaceae; genus Nocardia; species Nocardia sp. NPDC003693. Next base: position 62,694 of record NZ_JBSFNO010000013.1, on the reverse strand, counting down.
CGGCCGTCCCGCCGCTCGAGCGGAACCGAATCACGGCGCGTGGATGGCGACTCGCCGCGCGGACGATCGGCGGGCTCGGCGGTGCGCAACCCGCGGCGTTCGCCCCGGTCACGGGCCGCCGACGGGCGGCAAAGGGTGGATCTCCGCTGGTCGGAGCCCGCGAGGGTGCCCCTGACCTGGGGGTCTCCTGTGCTCGAGATAAAATCGGTAGTTCTTGTGTGTCGCGTCGACGCACAATCGGGCAGCAATCCACCAGCACGCACACGTAACTAGGAGACGCTTGTGATCACCGCGACCGACCTGGAGGTCCGGGCCGGAGTCCGCACCCTGCTGACGGCGCCGGGCTCGGCGCTGCGGGTGCAGGCCGGCGACCGGATCGGCCTCGTCGGCCGCAACGGCGCCGGAAAGACGACGACGCTGCGCATTCTGGCCGGTGAGGGCGAGCCCTACGCCGGCAAGGTGATCCGCTCGGGCGACCTGGGCTACCTGCCGCAGGACCCGCGCGAGGGCAATCTCGACGTGCTCGGCAAGGACCGGGTGCTGTCCGCCCGGGGCCTGGACAAGCTCATCCGCGACATGGAGAAGCAGCAGGCGCTCATGGCCGAGGTGGCCGACGAGAAGGAACGCGACAGGGCCGTCCGCAAGTACGGTCAGCTCGAGGATCGCTTCTCCGCGCTGGGCGGCTACGTGGCCGAGAGCGAAGCGGCCCGCATCTGCAACAGCCTCGGCCTGCCCGATCGCGTGCTCGCCCAGCCGCTGCGCACCCTGTCCGGTGGTCAGCGCCGCCGAATCGAGTTGGCGCGCATCCTGTTCGCGGCCTCGGACGGCAGCGGCGGCAAGTCCGACACCACGCTGCTGCTCGACGAACCGACCAACCACCTCGACGCCGACTCCATCACCTGGCTGCGCGGGTTCCTGCAGAATCACGACGGCGGGCTCGTGGTCATCTCCCACGACGTCGAACTGCTGGGCGACGTGGTGAACAAGGTGTGGTTCCTGGACGCGGTGCGCGGCGAGGCCGACATCTACAACATGGGCTGGAAGAAGTACCTCGACGCCCGCGCCACCGACGAACAGCGCCGCGTGCGCGAGCGCGCCAACGCCGAGAAGAAGGCGTCCGCGCTCAAGCAGCAGGCCGCCAAGCTCGGCGCCAAGGCCACCAAAGCCGCTGCGGCACACCAGATGGTCAAGCGCGCCGAGCGCATGCTGTCCGAGGTCGACGACGTGCGCGTGGCGGATCGGGTGGCGCGCATCAAGTTCCCGACGCCCGCCCCCTGCGGCAAGACCCCGCTCATGGCCGAGAACCTCACCAAGCTCTACGGCTCGCTCGAGATCTTCACCGGCGTGGATCTTGCCATCGACCGCGGCAGTCGCGTGGTCGTGCTCGGGCTCAACGGCGCCGGCAAGACCACGCTGCTGCGCATGCTGGCCGGGGTCGAGACCCCCACCGCGGGGCAGCTGGTGCCCGGATTCGGGTTGAAGGTCGGCTATTTCGCGCAGGAGCACGACACCCTCGACGATCAGGCCACCGTCTGGGAGAACATCCGGCACGCGGCTCCCGATGCGGGAGAACAGGATCTGCGCGGGCTGCTGGGCGCGTTCATGTTCTCGGGCCCGCAGCTGGACCAGCCCGCGGGCACGCTGTCCGGCGGTGAGAAGACCCGTCTGGCCCTGGCCGGGCTGGTGTCCTCGGCCGCGAACGTGCTGCTGCTGGACGAGCCGACCAACAACCTCGACCCGATCTCGCGCGAGCAGGTGCTGGACGCACTGCGCAGCTACGCCGGTGCGGTCGTGCTGGTGACACACGACCCGGGCGCGGCCGAGGCGCTCAACCCCGAGCGGGTCATCATGCTGCCGGACGGCACCGAAGATCATTGGTCACAGGAGTATCTGGAGCTCATCCAGCTCGCCTGAGTCCATGTCGTCCGGTGTCGGACGAGAAAATTTTTGCCGCGCACTGCCCGGTCGTCTCGCGGACGGCCGGGCAGTGCGCGTCGAAACCCTTGCTGGCGTGCTGTTTTCGTGTGTGAGATGCGGGCGTTCGCGGGTGATCTTGCTGTCCGCGGCGCCGCCGCGGGCTCTCAAATCCGGGCTGTTCGCCCGATTTTCACGTGTTTCGACACGCGAGCTTTGCTCACTACGTGATACCGATCACAGCGTTTCATTGATCACGGCCTCTCGAGCCCCTAACCTGGAATGAGGCGCCCACGGCGACTCGGAGGAAGTCATGAGTGACAGGCCCGCACAGGGTAAAGCCGTATTGGGTAAAGGCACACGCGTGACGGGAAAGTCGCGAGACCGCCTGCAAACCCAGCTCAAGAAGCAGTACGAGGCGGGGGCAAGTATCCGCTCGCTAGCCCGGGAGACCGGGCGGTCGTACGGCTTCATTCACAATGTGCTCGTGGAGTCGCACGTGCAACTCCGCAGCCGCGGCGGTGCGAACCGCCGCAAGGCCGTCGGCAAGGCCAAGGCCGGAAGCAAGTAGCCGAAGGGTGTCGCCGCGGCCGAACGGAGAAATCCGTTCGACCGCTTGCGATATCACGCGGCTACCTACCGGTCACGGTCCCGTCGCCGAACACCAGCAGGTTCGCCAGGCTCTCGAAGATCGGTAGTCCGGTCTTGATCTCGAGATAGGCGAACTGGCCCTGCGGGTTCACCTCGAGAAACCAGAATTCACCATCGAGGCCGACCCGCAGATCCAGGACGCCGAACGCCAGCCCGAGCGCGCCCATCAGGGTGCTCAGCGACTTGCTGACCGAGGCGGGCAACCGGTCCGCGGTGAAGGCCACCGAGGTGTCCAGCCGCGAATCCACCCGTCCCACACCGGCTTGCGAGTCGATTCGCACCACCCACTCGATGCCGTCGACCCAGACGATGCGCAGATCGCATTCGGCCTGCACGTAGTCCTGGAAGATGGTGGGGGAGTTGCGGATCGTCGGCAGCCGCCGCAGGTCACCCGCGCCGACGATGCGCGTCTCGGTGAAGGCGCCGCGCCCGGTGCCGGTGCGCTTGTACACCACCGGGCCCGGCCGCGACTCGATGAAGGCGCGGGCCTCCTCGTCGTCATTGGTGATCAGGGTCTCCGGGACGGCGAAGCCGGCGCGGTAGGCGGTCTCCAATTGCACGATCTTGCGATTGGCAGTGCGGTCGGCGCCCGGGTCGTTGACCCAGAGCGCCGGGATGGACCAGAGCATGCCCTGCAGGAATCCGTCGCATTCGGCCTGCCGGTAGGTGTCGTCCTCGGTGCGCGGTCCGGTGGGTACCGCGGTGGGCCGAGGTCTTCGCCACCAGACCGAGTTGACCCCGTCCAATCCCATGATGTGCGACAGGGATCGGTACGTACCGTCCTTCGCGAGGCGGAAAGTTCCGTTCTCGCGCGGGAAGTCGCGCATGTCGAGCCGAATCGGGCTGAGGGCGTGGTGCTTTCGCAGTGTGGCGGCGAGCGCGTCGCCGTGCAGATCATCGGCTTCGGTGACCACTAGCACCGAACCCGTTGTGCGGGTGGTCATGCGGAAAACCTGTCAGTCGAGGCTGTCGCAGGCCGCGCCGTCGTCACTGCCGTTGTGCGAGCGGGTCTGGCAACAGGTCATGGTGGCGCCGCCGACGCCGGGCCGGGTGCCGATCTCGAGACCCCGGGCCCAGGCTTCGGTGAGCGCCTGGAGTTCGTCGTCACCGCGCGCCGGGGTGTGATCCTGCGGCAGGGTCAGCGGGCGGTCGGTGAGTTCGATGCGGCGGCGTTGCGTGAAATCCGCTGTGGCGCCCGCACGCACGCGGACCAGCACCGGGCGTCCCTCGCAGAATCCCTGCGTCGCCGCAACTTCCCAATCGGTGAGATCGAGAACGTCGGCGCGCCGGAGGGTCCAGGTACCGTCGGTGACGCGCACGGTGAGGTGGCGGTCGGTAGCGGCGATGAGGTAGCCCGATAGCGGTGGCGCAATGCTTGCGACGGTGGCTGACGCGGGAGGGCGGAGGGCGCCGGTCATGCTGATCTCCGATCTGCTCGGGATTTGCTGCGGAGCCGAGCGTGACCTGAATCATAGCCCGTCAAGGCCCTCGTCCGGTTCGCAACGAAAGATTTCACGGGCCGCTGGCTAACTCTGCCGCGGACCCGGAAACCCCTCCAGCCGTATGTTTTTCGCCTCCGGCGCGAGGCTAACGAAGTCCGAGCACTTCGGGCGCGTCGGCGATCTCCAACAGTCGCGCGCGCGGGTCCGCAATGAGCTTGCGGGCTCGCAGATCGAGGATTCCACTGACTACGTCGACCTGGGCTGATACGGTGCCGTCCAGTTTCGTGATGAACTGGCGCATGGTGAAGACTTTGCCCCCACTCCACTCGAATTCGCAGCTCACGGTGACTTCGTCACCCAAATGCAACTCGCGCAGATACTTGATGGTGGTCTCCAGAACCACCGGGCCGATTCCCGCGGCGACCATCTTCTCCCCGGGAACGCCGCCCTCGCGCAGCAGTTCCCAGCGCGCGTGCTCGGCGTACTGCAGATACACCGCCTGATTCAGATGCCCGTTGATATCGAGCTCGTAGCCGCGGACGGTGATGGGAACGGAGAAGGCCATGGAACTGTCAACCCGGTCTCCGGGTGCGCGCATTCCCTGTTTCCGGTGGTCCGGCGCACAGTTCGGGCGATTGCGGGGCTATCGTCGCGCGGTGTGACCGGAGGCGCGTTCCCGATCGGCCGGGCAACCGCGGCGCGAATCTCTCAGCGGCGATGGGCGTTGCGCTCGGCCCACCACGCGGGCGCGTCGACGAAATGGTTGTCGAATTCCTCCTGTGCCGCGGCGAGCTCGGCGAAATCGGACTCGCCCTTGGCGATGCGGTCCAGCACGCGGAAGTATTCGAACCGTTCGACGCCCGGCATGAGGGCGATGAGAATGCGCGCGCCGCTGTCCGGGGTGGCGCCGAACGCGTGCGGCATCAATGTGGGAACGATGACCGATCCGCCCGCGCCGACCGTCACGATTCGATCACCGGCCAGTAGCTGGAGCTCGCCGTCGGCGACGAAGAAGAGTTCGTCCGAGCGGGTGTGAAAGTGCGGCGCGGCGCCGTCGGCGCCCTGCGCCATGGTGACCTCGAGGCTGCTGACCGCGCCGCCGGCGGCGTCGGAATCGATGAGCAGGCGCATGGTGACGGTGTCGGTGCCGAGGGTCTCGGCCTCGTGCGGCTGACGGATGACGGCCTGGCGGTCGGTGGCGTTCATGCGATGCTCCAAGTGATTCGATGCCATATAGTTCGCTATCGAACTATATGGCATCGAATAGAATCCTGTCCATGGGTGAGACGAAAGCGGACGCGGTCGACGCCATCACCGCGCAGTGGCGGCGGGAGCGACCCGATCTGGAACTGGAGTCGATGGCGATCATCGGCCGGCTGGGCAGGCTCGCGGCGGTGGCCGGAAAGCGGATAGACGCGGTCTTCGCCGCGCACGGCCTGCAGCGCGGAGAGTTCGATGTGCTTGCGGCGCTACGTCGTTCGGGGGAGCCGTACCACCTCAACCCCTCGGTGCTCGCGGACACCATGATGCTCTCGCGCGCCGGAATGACCAGCAGGCTCGACCGATTGGAGAAAGCCGGCCTGGTGCGCCGCGGCGCGGACGCCGGCGATCGCCGCGCGATCCGGGTCGGGCTGACCGATGAGGGCCTGGCGGTCGTGGACGCGGCGGTCACCGACCGCGTGGCGAACGAAACGCGCCTGCTCTCGGGGCTGTCGAGCCGCGATCGCGCGGAACTGGATCGTTTGGTCCGACTGCTGCTCTCGACCCTGGAGCATGAGGGGGAGTAGCGGCCATGGAGGCGGGAATCGAACCCGCGACATCCCCTCTGATGGATGGGCGCTCTACCGACTGAACTACCCCATGGCCGCGGTCGAAGCTACCGGACACACCCCCGGCGCGCAGCTCAATTCTTGCGGCGCACAGAGGCTTCCACGAGATCCAGCACCGCCGAGAGATTGTCGTTGGCGTGCCCGGAGGCGATGCGGGCGATCAGACCGTCCAGGATCAGATCCAGGTAGCCCAGCAGCACCGTGGTCGGCACGTCGTCGCGCAGCGCGCCCTCGGCCTTGCGGCGCTCGAGGCGGGCCACGGTGGCGGCGGTGAGCTCTTCCGAGCGCTCTTCCCAGTTGGCGCGGAACTCGGGATCGTTGCGCAGCCGGCGCGCGATCTCCAAACGTGTTCCGAGCCAGTCGAAGTCCTCGGGGCGCGCGAGCATGTCGCGCATCACCTGGACCAGACCCTGGGTGGCCGCGACCTCGGCCATGCGCGCGGCATCTTCGTGGGCCAGGGCGAGGAAGAGGGCGTCCTTGTCGCGGAAGTGGTGAAAGATCGCGCCCCGCGACAGACCGGTCGCTTCTTCCAGGCGACGCACGGTGGCGCCCTCGTAGCCGTACTCGGCGAAGCAGCTGCGCGCTCCGTCGAGGATCTGGCCGCGGCGGGCGGCGAGGTGGTCGTCACTGACCTTGGGCATGGACTCCTCCGAAACGGGGTGTGCGGGATCGCGCACCGGCGAACCGGTGCGCGATCCCGCACTAGCGACGAGCGAAACGATCCCTGCGGATCGTGTGGTGGGCAGAAACCTCTGCCCACCACCGTGACTCGGTTGCGAAACAGCCCTTCTCAACCGAGCGTCAACCCTCCCGCCGAGGCGGGAAGGGGCCTTCTCAGCCGCGAATCATGTTGCGCAGCACGAACTGCAGGATGCCACCGTTGCGGTAGTAATCCGCCTCACCGGGGGTATCGATGCGCACGACCGCGTCGAACTCGACCTTCGAACCATCCGCCTTGGTGGCGGTCACCTGCATGGTCTTCGGAGTCACACCCTCGTTCAGCTTGGTGATACCCGAGATGTCGAAGACCTCGGTGCCGTCCAGGCCCAGCGACGCGGCGGACTGCCCGGCCGGGAACTGCAGCGGCACGACGCCCATGCCGATGAGGTTGGAGCGGTGGATGCGCTCGAACGACTCGGTGATGACGGCCTTGACGCCCAGCAGGCTGGTGCCCTTGGCGGCCCAGTCGCGCGAGGAGCCCGAGCCGTATTCCTTGCCGCCCAGCACGACCAGCGGGATGCCCGCGGCCTGGTAGTTCTGCGAGGCGTCGTAGATGAAGGCCTGGGGCGCGCCTTCCTGGGTGAAGTCGCGGGTGTAACCGCCCGAGACGTCGTCCAGGAGCTGGTTGCGCAGGCGGATGTTCGCGAAGGTGCCGCGAATCATGACCTCGTGGTTACCGCGACGCGAGCCCAGGGAGTTGTAGTCCTTGCGCTCCACACCGTGCGAGTCCAGGTACTGCGCGGCCGGGGTGCCCGGCTTGATCGGACCGGCGGGGGAGATGTGGTCGGTGGTGACCGAGTCGCCGAGCAGGGCCAGGACGCGGGCGCCCTTGATGTCCTGCACCGGGGCCGGGTCCATCGACATGCCGTCGAAGTACGGGGCCTTGCGCACGTAGGTCGAGTTCTCGTCCCACGCGAAGGTGTCGCCCTCGGGGGTGTTCAGGCCCTGCCAGCGCTCGTCACCGTCGAAGACGGTGGCGTAGGACTTGGTGAACATGTCCCGGCTGATCGCCGACTTGATGGTGTCGTCGATCTCCTGCGGGGACGGCCAGATGTCCTTCAGGAAGACGTCGTTGCCGTCGGTGTCCTGGCCCAGGGCGTCGGTCTCGAAGTCGAAGTCCATGGTGCCGGCGAGGGCGTACGCGATGACCAGCGGCGGGGAGGCCAGGTAGTTCATCTTCACGTCGGGGGAGATACGACCCTCGAAGTTACGGTTGCCCGACAGGACCGCGGTGACCGACAGGTCGTTGTCGTTGATCGCCTTGGAGATCTCCTCCGGCAGCGGGCCGGTGTTGCCGATGCAGGTGGTGCAGCCGAAGCCACCCACGTAGAAGCCGAGCTTCTCGAGGTACGGCCACAGGCCGGCCTTCTCGTAGTAGTCGGCGACGACCTGCGAGCCCGGGGCCATGTTGGTCTTGACCCACGGCTTGGAGGACAGGCCCTTCTCGACCGCGTTGCGGGCCAGCAGGGCCGCGCCCAGCATGACCGACGGGTTCGAGGTGTTGGTGCAGGAGGTGATGCCCGCGACCACGACGGCGCCGTGATCGAGCACGAAGTCACCGCGCTCGGGGTCCGAGACCTTGACCGGCTTGGACGGGCGGCCCGCATTGCCGTTGGCGGCGTTGGGAACCGGGTTGTCGTCGAACGCGGTGCCGGAGGCGACCGGATCGCTGGCCGGGAAGGACTCCTCGATCGCCTCGTCCAGCGCGGTGTGCGGGACCGGATCGTTGGTGTAGGTGGTGATGTCCTTGCGGAACGCGCTCTTGCTGTCCGACAGCAGGATTCGGTCCTGCGGGCGCTTCGGGCCGGCGATGGACGGCACCACGGTGCCCAGGTCGAGCTCCAGGTACTCCGAGTAGGCCGGCTCGTTGTCGGCGTCGTGCCACAGGCCCTGCTCCTTGGCGTACGCCTCGACGAGCGCGAGCTGCTCGTCGCTGCGGCCGGTGAGGCGCAGGTAGTTGATGGTCTCGCCGTCGATCGGGAAGATCGCGGCGGTGGAACCGAATTCGGGGCTCATGTTGCCCAGGGTGGCGCGGTTCGCGAGCGGAACCTCGGCGACGCCCTTGCCGTAGAACTCGACGAACTTGCCGACGACGCCGTGCTTGCGCAGCATGTCGGTGACGGTGAGCACCACGTCGGTGGCGGTCACGCCGGGCTTGATCTCACCGGTCAGCTTGAAGCCGACGACGCGCGGGATCAGCATGGAGACCGGCTGGCCGAGCATGGCGGCCTCGGCCTCGATGCCGCCGACGCCCCAGCCCAGCACGCCCAGGCCGTTGACCATGGTGGTGTGCGAGTCGGTGCCGACACAGGTGTCGGGGTAAGCCTGGCCGTTGCGGACCATGACGGTCGGGGCCAGGTATTCGATGTTCACCTGGTGCACGATGCCGACGCCCGGCGGGACGACCTTGAAGTCGTCGAAGGCGCCCTGGCCCCAGCGCAGGAACTGGTAACGCTCGCCGTTGCGCTCGTACTCGAGGTCGACGTTGCGCTCGAGGGCGTCGGCGCGGCCGAACACGTCGAGGATGACCGAGTGGTCGATGACCATGTCGGCGGGGGAGAGCGGGTTCACCTTGCTCGGGTCGCCGCCGAGGGTGGTGACGGCCTCGCGCATGGTGGCGAGGTCGACGATGCAGGGCACGCCGGTGAAGTCCTGCATGATCACGCGGGCGGGCGTGAACTGGATCTCGGTGTCGGGCTCGGCACTGGGATCCCAGTTCGCGAGGGCGCGAACGTGGTCGGCGGTGATGTTCGCGCCGTCCTCGGTGCGGAGGAGGTTCTCGGCGAGAACCTTGAGGGCGTAGGGCAGCTTCTCGGTGCCGGGTACGGCCGCGAGGCGGAAGATCTCGTAAGAGTTGCTTCCGACCTCGAGGGTGCCCTTGGCGCCGAAGGAATCGATACTCGTCACTGTCAGCTCCACTCGTCTGTGAATGGGAGGGCCACCGGCGGGGCTGTGCCGATGGCTCGTCGAGGCGCTGGGCCTCGTCCGTGCTTCACCCTAACAGTACGCTTGTCCTGTGAGCGCAACCGGCCCCCGAGCGGGCCGTGTTCGGTGCCGGCCGGGGCGCGGGAGTCTCTCACAGCGGTGCGTCGAGGTGCTCGCGTTGGCTGCGCGAGCCTCGTCCAACGGGACAGGTGCAGCTTACGGCGTGCCGTGGTGCGGTGATCGGCCGAGCCGTCGCGTACTGTGCGTTCGTGACCGTCTCGCGCGCCTCGGTTTTCACGCCTGTCAAGGCGGAACTACCGCCGAATACCGACCTCAGGGTCGTCGAGCTCGACCTGTCCGACAATCATGTCGCCGCGCCCGAGGGGCGGAAGCAGGATGGGCTCGCCGCCATCGCCGCGCAGGCGCGTGAGCAGGGCATCGACCTCAATATCGTCGTGATTCAAGGCAATCCGGGCATCGAAGCGGTGCTGCGCGATCTCGCGACCGAGGTCGGCAAGGAGACCGGCGGGACCGTGGTGGTCTTCAGTGACGACTGGGTCGGGACCTATAGCGACGCGTTCACCCGCGGGCGGCTCGAATGGGCCGAGGACAAGGCCAAGTATCGCGGTCCGCAGCGCACCGAGGAGGCGGCGCAGACGTTCGTCGACCGGCTCGAGCAGCCCGAGACGGTGTCGTGGACGCTCATCACGCTGGTCGCGATGATCGCGCTCGTGAGCGCGGTCGCCGGGCTCGCGGTGGTCAAGATGCGCCGCGCGCCGCAGCCCCCGCTGCCGCCGGTCGAGTCCGAGCGGCCGCGTACGCCGGTCGCCTGAGGGCTCCTCCCACGCGGGTCGTAGCGGGCGCTTGCCCGGCCTGACCCGAATCTCACTTCATCCCCGCTGAGCTGACCTCCGGCAGGTTTCCGGCCGGTCGTGCGGCCTGGTCGTGTGGAATTGTGCGGCCAAACCCGCAAATCATCGGCAACGAGTGAATTACGGCTCGTTCATCTCAGCGTGGCTGATTCCGCGCGTGCTGGAAGTGTCGTACCGTTTCGCAACGGCACTCGTGGGGAAGAAGTGTCGGAAGGGTCTCTCGAGTCCCGTGAAATGGGATGTTATCTCTGGGACTCGTGTGGTGAGAGCTGCCGCGGCAGCCGTCGTTCCCCTTGGCCGGACGAACCAGGGAGGATGCGATGCGATTACAGGGCGAGCGTCGAAAACGTCCGATTCGAGTCGCTACCGAGTTGCTGGTGGCGTTGACCGTGCTCACGGTGGGGGCATCGACCGGGCACGCGGTACCGCCGCCCCCGCCCAATCCCAGTGACAGTGAGATCGCCGACGCGGGCGCGACGGTGGATGCCGGGGTGGGCGAGGTGGGTGCGCTCATCAACCAGGTCGCCTCGGTCGAGCAGCAGCTGCAGCAGCTCGACGGCGCCGTGGCCGCGCGCCGCGAAGCGGTCAACAAGGCGCTGGTGGATCTGCAGACGGCCCGCGACACCGCCGATGACGCGGCGCGCGCGGTGGAACGGTGCCGGCTCGAGCTCGCCGACGCCGGTGATCGGGTCGGGGTCGCGCACGACGAGTTCGATCGGTTCGTCACCCAGGTGTACATGCGGCCCGGATCCAACTCGCTGGTGAACTATCTGTCCGCGCCCAGCCCCGAGATCGCGCTCGAGCGCGCCCAGGTGCTGACCATCGCGTCGACGAATCAGCGCGAGGTGGTCTCCGGGCTGCGCCGGGCGCAGGTCGATCAGGCCAACAAGACCTCCGGCGCCAAGCAGGCGCAGCAGGTCGCCGACGGCGCCGCTGCCGCGGCCGAGGTGAAGAAGACCGAGGCCCAGTCCGCGGTGGCCGCGGCCCAGTCCGAACTCGACCACTCGACCGCGGCCCGCAACGACCTTGTGCACCAGCGGGATTCGGCGCAACAGCGCCTGGACGCGGCGCGCTCGCAGGTCGCGGGACTGCAGGGTCAACGCGATGCCTTCGAAGCCTGGGATCAGCAGCGCCGGGCCGAGGAGGTAGCCGCGCGCGCCGCGGCCGCCGACGCCGCGGCCCGGGTGGCCGCGGACCGCGCCTCGAACGGCCTGGCGTCCGAGGCGGCCCAGACCCATCGCCCCCACACCCTGACCGATCTGTCCCCGCCGGCCCCCCGCTACGGCCAGAAACCCACCCGCCCCAGCGGCAACCGCTCGGCCCTGGTGGAGACGGTGGTCGACCGCGCCATGTCCCAGCTCGGCGTCGAATACGCCTGGGGCGGTGGCGATGAGGACGGCGCGACCCTCGGCATCCGCGACGGCGGGACCGCCGATTCGTTCGGCGACTACGCGAAGACCGGCTTCGACTGCTCCGGCCTGATGATCTACGCGTTCGCCGGGATAGGCGTCTCCCTCCCGCACTACAGCGGCTACCAATACACCATGGGCACAAGGGTTCCCGTAGACGAACGCGAACGCGGCGACATGCTGTTCTGGGGCCCCGGCGGCTCCCAGCACGTGGCTCTGTATCTGGGCGGCGGCCGGATGATCGAGGCCCCGCAGTCCGGCGAGGTCATCCGGGTTTCCCCTGTCCGCGAGGATGGGATCATGCCGTACGCGGTCCGCATCGCGGCGTGAAAGTGGCTGCTGCGGCAGGCCGTCGGTAGGTTCTCATGAATGAGTTCGCGCCTGATGAAAACCATTCCGCGTAGGTAAGTTTGGTCGCGTTGTCACGGAGTGGATGCGGCAGCGCGGTTTCGAGGTGCCGACGGCGCAGGTGGCGCCTCAGTAGCGGCTCCAGTCGGCCCGCTGTTTGCGTATGGAGTACGCGAGTCCCGCTATGCCGACCAGGAAACCGCAGAATGCGATGCCGCCGACCGGTAGCCAGCCGTCGACATAGAAGCGCGCGGTGTATCCGAAAAGTCCGGTGTACGCGACGATGGTGCCGATCATCAGGGTTGCGCCCAGGAGATCTGCGCTGCCCGACCGTCCGCTGGTTTCCTCCGCGGCGACGATGAAAAAGATCGCCATTCCTCGGAGGAACCGAAAGATCGCGTAGGCGCTGACCCCCGCCAGCACGGCGCCCCAACTATCACCGAACCATGTCCAGGCCAGAACGGCCATGCAGACGAACACGCGCACCCCTACGCCAGCGACACCAGCGCTCTCATCGTCGCACAGCACACACGCCGACGCAGGGCCAACAGGACCTGTCGGGCCTCGCCGGACGCATGCCGAGATACATCCGGATACGGGCGAATCCGATCGCTACACGCCGGTGACGGATGACAGGCCGGTGGCGAAATCCGTTACCGGCCGATATCGGCGTGGTTCGCCTAGCGCTGCGTTACCTTTCGTGAATCGCTTCCCGCGAAGGGCTCGGCAATGCTGAATGTCATCCACTACCCGATTTCCGCGATCCGTCACCGCAGCACCCGTTCGGCGGATTCCCATCGGCCGGCGACGTAGTTGTGCGTGACCTCGATGGTTGCTGTAGCGGGAAAGCCGAGTTCGCTGGTCGAGGTGCTGTCGGCATAGATCAGTTGTTCTTCGGTGACGATCGACAACCTGTCGATCCGGGTATCGGTGATGAAGCGTTCTGCCCCATAGGTTTTGCCGGTCAGGGGTGACGTACCCGGTTTGATGGGGGCGCCTATGAGGGTGGGCGTTCGTCCCTTCGAGAAGTTGAGGACGGCGATGTAGCTCAGGTGTGACGAACGGCCGGCGCAGCATTGGGCGAGGGTGCTGCCCGTGCAGTGCACGTCGACCACCGCGTCGGACAGTCCGTCGTTGTCGATGTCGGCCCAACCGTGCAGCGTGGACTGGACGATGGATGCGCCGCCGAACGTGCCTGTCGGGGTTCTGGCTTCGCCTTTTCCGTCTTTCAGGACGATCGGAGCGGTCTGGTTCCAGCCCTGCGCCGAGGTCCCGCACGTTCCTGCCGGGATGGTGATGTTCGCGATGTCGGAGTCGGTGATACCCGCGGGTTTGGGTGCGTTGCGTGCGGTGATTTCGGTGACCAGGGTGACGGTGAACGCCGCCGCGTCGAGGGCCAGGGTGCTGACCAGGTCGGTGATGGCCACGACGGCCTGCGCGGCGGTGACCAGCGGGAGGACCTTGGTTTTGGCGACGTTGAGAGCCCTGTTGAGGGCCGGTCCGCTGATCCGCTTCCACACGTCGGGGGAGACCCGCTTCTGAACATCCTTGATGATGTCGGGTCCGAGTTCGACGACGCACGTCGCGAGTTCGGCCACGCCTGCCGCCAACTCCTGTGCGGTGCGGGCGTCGAGGACGTCTCGGCCGGCGTCGTGCACGCAGGAACCCATGAAGCCGAGCTCGAGCGCGGTGAGCAGTGCGGGGTCGCCGACCGCGGCGGACAGCAGCTGCCAGATCACTCCGTATGCCGCCGAGGCCGTGGTGAATTTCGTTGTGATCGGTGCGATTCCGCGGAACTGTTCCAGGCTCGCCTTGGTGAAACCGATATCGACCCCGCCTCCCGGTGGCAGTACCCAGGTCCGAGGTCGTTCATCGGCGGGGACGCCGAGCGGTTCGGTGGTCAACGTCAGCAGGTCGGTGATCGCCGAGGATATGCTGCCGTCGCCGGTGGCGAGGCTCTGCGCGGCCCACTTCGGAGTAACCGGCGCGGTGACGATCATGGCGCCGCCGCGGTTGTTCTTGATCTTGACCACCGCGGTGTCGGGATCCTTCGGGTCGGTCCCGGTGCACACCAGCAGTGGGGCGTTCTGACCTTCGGTGAAGATGGCGTTCTCGAGCCAGCTCGGGCGCGGTTGCGTCGCACAGGTCGGCGGGTTGGTGCGCTGACCGGCGACCGAGGTGATGAAGTGCGCCACGTTGTCGATCGGAACTTCCCACCACTGTTTGTCGCTGAGGTGGTCGACCTGCACGGTCGCGACCGTGCGATCGTCGTTGAGGGTGGCGGTGCGCACGGTCGCGGCGGACGGGTCGTGTTCCGGGTCGGCGTTGGCGCCGGTGTCGTCCAGAAGCAGCATCGTCGACGAGCGTGGCAACGGTTGCGGGAGTTGCAGAGTCAGCGTGATCGGTGTCCGGGGTTGGCCCGAGGCCAGGGTGAGGTCGGCGGCACCGTGCCCGATCGCCTCGGCGGAGCTGGATTGGGTCCGGTCGATAATCGTCAACGTCGTGTCGGCCGGGACCGCGCCTCCGGGAACCAGCGCGGTCCACGACTTCGTGATCTCGACCGTGGTGTCGGTGGCGCTCGCGATCGGTGCGGTTCTGCCGACGTCAGGGGGAGAAGGCGGTGATTCCGGCCCCGCGCAACCTGTCAGCAGGATGATCGACACCATCATCGGCATCGCGCCACGAGTCCGGATCATTCGGCGAGCCTCCCTGGAATTGCAGCGGCGGGCCCGACCCTGATCCTTCACGACCGTGCGTGACCAGTGTCCGAAGTCAATAGCGTTGCGGGAGAAGGGCGTCGAGGGTCCGACTGCTACCAACGATATACCCGACGGCACAGGTAGCTGCCGGTTTTCCGCCCGCTTGACTCGGAACGGCGCGGACTACGACCGATCCCTGGTCGCGAACACCTCGTTCAACTCCGTTCCCGACAGCACCCGATCCTGGCGGGCGTGAACGCGAAAGCCCTTCGCGCCCAACAGGTCGCAGATCTCGTTCAGGCGACCATCCAGATCGTGTACCTCTGCCACCACCGTGTGTATGCGGGGCCAATGGGTGTCGGATATTCCTTCCAGGACATCCATTTCGGCGCGTTCCACGTCGACTTTCAGCACACCTATCTCGGCGTCGGGGCAATGGCTTTCGATGATGTCCGACACGGTCGTCACCTCTACCTCTATCTCCTCGCCCACGTGCAGGCCGTTGGTCAGCACGCCTATCGCGTCGTCGTCGAGGCCGCTGTTCCGCAGGAATATCTCGGTGGCCTTGTCGTCGGTGCGCTGATCGGCGTACAGGCCGGAATTCGCGGACGCGCGGGGGTACCAGGTGAACTGCGCGCGGCCCCTGTCGCGGCCGGCGGCCACCCGCAGGGGGACCGAGCCGGGTACGTGCGTGCCGAGGTTTCGGGCGAGGCACTCGAACGTCACCGGCGCGGGCTCGGCGGCGATGACGCGCACGCCGGGGCGGGTATCGGCGAACATGATCGCGCTGAGCCCGATGTTCGCGCCGATGTCCAGCACGACATCACCGTCCCGCAGGGTGGCCGCGGCGCTGCGGTAGAAGCCCTCGTCCGACATCTCGACCCACAGCATGCGCGCCTCGGCGGCGCTGGTGCAGGAAATCGTCCTGCCGTCCATGAGCCGGAATTCCTTGAGATTCGTCATTGGCCGGTCATGTGCCTTTCGAGTATCGGGCCGATGACGGCCAGTGACTGTGGATGGGTCAATTCCAGGTGGCGGGCGTCGATGACCATGCTGTGCAGCGCGCCCGAGACGAACGGCCGCCAGGTTCGCGCCAGCGCGTCGTGGTCGGCGCGATCCTTGCCCGCGGCGAAGAAGATCATGTCGCCGTCGAAGACGCCGGGCCGATAGCTCTGCGCGATCGCGCCCGCGTTCTCGAAGCTCTCCATCACCCGCTCGATCTGGTCGTCGGTGAAAAGGCCGGTGGCCGTGATCCGCTCACGGATGACCGTCCACGCCTGTTCGTGCGTCGCCGCACCGACCTCGGTGCCCAGGTCGAACAGTTCGCGCCAGCCGCCCAGCAGATCCGCCATCGACTCGCCCGGCCCCTGGTCGATGCCGACCGCGTCCATGGTGTCGTCGGGCAGGCCCACGGCACAGTCCATCAGGGCCAGCACACCCACCTGCGCGCCCTCGCGCTGCAGCCGCACCGCGATCGCGTGTGCCAAACACCCGCCCAGCGACCAGCCGAGCAGATGGTAGGGACCGACCGGCTGGGCCCGCCGGATCTCGGCCACGTACCGGTCGACCAGCTGGTCGATCGACGAAGCCTCCGGTTCGGCGGCGACGACGTGGGGGTCCTGCAACCCGAGAATCGGGCGCTGCCCGTCCAGATACTCGGCCAGCCCGCCGTAGAACCACGCCAGTCCACCGGCCGGGTGCACGGTGAACAGAGCGGGGTAGTTGCCCGACGCCCGCAACGGCAGCAGCACCTGCAGGCCCGACCCGCCCTGGGCGCCGTCGAGCCGTCCGGCGAGCGCACGCGGCGTCGCGTCGTCGAACATCCACGGCAGTTCGATGCCGATTCCCTGGGCCTGCAGCTGTGCCAGCACCTTGGTGGCGAGCAGCGAATTGCCGCCCATGTCGAAGAAGCCGTCCACCGCGCTGACCTGATCGATTCCCAGCACCCGCCCGAAGGCGTCGCAGATCAGCTTCTCGGTGTGCGTCCTCGGTAGCACGGTTTCGGTTGTCGTGCTGTGGAATTCGGGCGCGGGCAGCGCTCGCCGATCGAGCTTGCCGTTGACGGTCAACGGCAACTCGTCCACCACCATGACGGTCGAGGGCAGCATGTAGCCGGTGAGGAATTCGGCCGCGTGATCGAGGATGTCGCGGGGGTCGATGCGGGTGCCGCGCCGGCCGATGACATACCCGATCAGCTGGTCGATGCCGTCCTCGCGCCGGTGCACCGCCGCGGCGGCCTGGGTCACGGCGGGATGGTGCAGCAGCGCCGCCTCGACCTCGGCCAGCTCGATCCGGAAGCCCCGCAACTGAACCTGCGCGTCCGCGCGCCCCGCGTGCACCAGTTCCATGGTGTCCCCGCACTTCTGCCACCGGCCCAGGTCCCCGGACCGGTACAGCAGGGAACCCGGCCGGCCGAACGGATCGGCGACGAAGCGCCCGGCCGTCAGTCCCGGCGCCGCGAGATAGCCGCGGGAGAGTTGCGCGCCGGCGATATAGATCTCGCCGACCGCTCCGATGGGCGCGAGCCGCAGATCGTCGTCCAGGATATGGACCCGCAGCCCCGGGAGCGGACGGCCGATGCCGTTCGCGCCGGGATCGGTGGTCTCCCCGTGCGTCACATGCACTGTCGTCTCGGTGATCCCGTACATGTTCACCATGTGCGGTGATCCCGGGCTGTGGTCCTGGAACCAGCCGGCCAGGCGACCCGGATCGAGCGGTTCGCCGCCGAAGACCACGTAGCGCAACGCGAGACCGTTCTCGCCACCCGAGTCCCGTTGCCGGCGTTCGGCATCGGCGAACCCGTAGAAGGCCGACGGCGTCTGGCTGAGCACGGTGACCTTCTCGCGCGCCACCAGGTCGATGAACGCCTCCGGCGACCGGGACGTGGCGTAGTCGACGACGATCACCCTGCCGCCGGTCAGCAGCGCGCCCCACATCTCCCACACCGCGAAATCGAAAGCGTAGGAATGGAACAAAGTCCAGATGTCGTCCGGGCCGACGTCGAAGCGTTCGGCGGCGCCGGCGAACAGGGCCAGCACATCGCGATGGGTGACGACGACGCCCTTGGGCCGGCCGGTCGATCCCGAGGTGTAGATGACGTAGGCGATGTTGTCCGATCGCGGCGCCGAGGGGCGCGGACCGTCACCGGGTGCGTCACAGTCCTCGATCAGCACCGTCGGAGCCGCGATCTCCGCCATCGGCACCGCGGCCACCGTGTCCGCGGCAGCCAGCAGCGCCACCGGCTCGGCGTCGGCGAGGATGAACCGCAACCGTTCCGGCGGATAGGCCACGTCCAGCGGCAGATAGCCCGCCCCGGCTCGAATCACGCCCAACAGCCCGACGATGAGCTCGACCGACCGGGGAAGCGCCACCGCGACAAGGGAATCCGGTCCCGCGCCGCTCGCCAGCAGCCGCGCCGCCACCGCGTCCGCCCGCCGATCGAGCTCCGCGTAGGTCAGCTCCGACCGTCCGTCGGACACCGCGACCGCGTCCGGACGCGCCTGGACCTGAACGGCGAACAGTTCGCCCAGGGTGGGCGCCGGAAGCTCGAGACCGTCGCTGCCCGCAGCCAGGAGCAGTTCGCGCCGCTGATCGGCATCGACGAAATCGATGCCGCCGACCACGAGCGCCGGATCCGCGGTGACCTGCTCGAGGACTCGAATGTAGGCCCCGACGAACCGGTCGATCGTGTCGGCGGTGAACAGGTCACTGGCGTAGGTCAGCTGTCCCATCATGCCCTGGGGGACGGATCGCTGGGAGAAATGCTCGACCAGCGTGACGGCCATATCGGCCTGTGCCGGTTGGAAACCGCTGCCGGCCGGTTCGACGGTCAGCCCGTCCAGCTCCAGCGCCGAGGTCTGCATGGTCCGGACATCGAGGGTGACCTGGTACAGCGGCAGATGGGCGGTGGATCGCACCGGGTTGAGCGTCTCCACGACCTGTTCGAAGGGCACGTCGGCGTGCGCCAACGCGGCCAGGTCCGTCGCTCGCGTCGCCTCGAGGAGTTCGGCGAACCCCTGCTGCGGTGAGATCCGAGTGCGCAGCACGAGGGTGTTGACGAACATGCCGACCAGGTCGTCCAGTTCGCGCGCGCCACGCCCCGCGACCGGAATGCCCACCGCGACATCATCGGTGTGCGCCAGTCGCGCCAGCACGACGGTCAGCGCGGCGTGCATCAGCATGAACACCGTGACGTGCCGCTCCCGCGCCATCGCCGAAATCCGGGCGTGCAGTGCTGGGGAGATCGCGAACTCGGTGGTGGCCCCGCGCAGGGTGGCCACCGCGGGCCGGGGCCGATCGGTGGGCAGGTCGAGCAGATCGGGCAGTCCGCTCAACGTCTGCTCCCAGAAGCGCAACTGTTGCGCCATCAGGGATTCGGGGTCGTCCGCGTCGCCGAGCAGCTGACGCTGCCACAGCGTGTAGTCCGAGTACTGGACCGGGAGATCGGGCCACGCCGGCGGTACGCCCTGCCGGCTCGCCGCGTAGGCGATCGCCAGATCCCGTGCCAGCGGGATCATGGATTGGCCATCGGCGCAGATGTGGTGGACGGCCGCGACCAGGACATGCTCACGCTCGCTTAGCCGCAGCAGGATCATGCGCACCGGCGGTTCCCGCGTCACGTCGAAACTGGCCGACACGATCGCGGTGACGCGCTCGAGCAGCTGCTCGGCGTCGACCGGCTCCACGGGCAGCGGCCCCGCGGTGGCCTCGACCGGCATGGCGACCTGATGAGCGACGCCGTCGGTTGCCGGGAATGTCGTGCGCAGGATCTCGTGGCGGCCCACGACCAGCGTGCACGCGCGTTGCAGCGCAACGATATCCAGCTCTCCGGTCAGTCGAAGCACCAGCGGAATGTTGTAGGCGCCGATGGAGGTGTCGAGCTGGTTGAGGAACCACATCCGCTGCTGCGCCAGCGACAACGGCACGAGCTCGGGGCGGGTGTGCCGGCGCAGCGGCACCCCGGCACGACTGCCGCGGGCCTCGAGGCGCGCGGCCAGGTCCGCCGCCGTGGACGCCTCGAACAGATCGCGGATGCCGACCTCCAGACCCAGCGTGTCCTGGAGCTGAGCGGTGACCCGGGTCGCCGAGAGCGAATCCCCGCCCAGCTCGAAGAAGTCGTCGCACGCGCCCACCGTGGCCAGGTCCAGTACTCGGCCGAACACCTCGACCACCGCACGCTCGGTCGGGGTGCGCGGGGCAACCCAGGGATTGTCCGCGACCAGCTGCGGTTGCGGCAGCGCCAGCCGATCGAGTTTGCCGGTGCGCGTCATCGGGAGCGCCTCGACCACCATGCACACGTCCGGGACCATGTGCGCCGGCAGTTGACGGCGCGCCGCCGCTCGCACGTGATCGGGGTCGACGTGTTCGCTCGCGACGAGATAGGCCACGAGACGGTCGATTCCGCGCTCGTCGGGCCGGAGCAGGACCACGGCGCGCTCGACTCCCGGATGCCCGGCCAGCGCCGACTCGATCTCCCCGGGCTCGATGCGCTGACCGCGCACCTTGATCTGGAAGTCGCTGCGCCCGAGGTACTGCAGGGTGTGCTGCGGGGTCCAGCGGACCAGGTCGCCCGTGCGGTACATGCGGGCCCCCGCCGGGCCGAACGGGTCGGCGACGAACGCCGCCGCCGTGGCCACCGGCCGGTTCAGGTATCCGCGGGCCAGCTGCACACCGGACAGATACAACTCCCCGATCACTCCGACCGGTACCGGACGCAGCCTGCTGTCCAGTACGACGGCGTCGACGCCACGCAGCGGCGTGCCGAGCTGCACCGGTTCGCGCGGGTCCAGCGCGGTGCTCGTCACCGCCAGCACGGTCGTCTCGGTCGGCCCGTATCCGTTGAACAGCCGCCGGCCCGGAGCCCACGTGGCGACCGTGTCCCGGGTGACCGCTTCGCCGCCGACGACCAGTACCTGCAACGACTCCAGGCCCTGCGGGGACAGTGTGGCCAGCACGCTCGGTGTCACGAACGCGTGGGTCGCCCGCTGGGCCGAAATGAACTGTGCGAGTTCGGGTCCGCCGACCGCCTGCGGTGGCGGCACCACCAGCGCGCCGCCCGCCGTGTGCGCCAGCAGCAGTTCGAGGATGACCGCGTCGAAACCGGGCGCGGCTATCTGCAACACCCGTGCCCGGCTGTCGGCGCCGAACCGGTCACGTTGCGCGGCAGCGAAATTCGCCAGCCCCTCGTGGGTGACGATGACGCCCTTGGGCACCCCGGTCGATCCCGAGGTGTAGAGAACGTACGCGGCGTCTCGAATGCTCGCCGCGCGCACCAGGTCGCTGTCCAGCAGCGGAACCGGCGACTGGCGATCGATCGCCGCCCGGTCGGCCGGATCGTCGAGCACGAGCAGTCGCGCGGACTCGGGCGCCAGCGGACGGAATTCCTCGACGGTCACGACCGTCTCGGTGCCGGAATCGGACAGAATCCGCGCGACGCGGTCGGCAGGATTGCGCGGGTCGATCGGCAGGAACGCCGCGCCGGTCTTGGCGACCGCCCACATCGCGAGCACCGACTCGACCGAGCGCGCCATCGTGAGCGCGACCGTCGCGCCCGGTCCCACGTCCCATCCGATCAGCGTCCGCGCGATGCGGGTGGAGCGCTCGTCGAGTTCGGCGTAGGACATCGTGGCGGACTCGCAGATCAGCGCCGGCGCTTGGGGATTCGCCGGCATACCGGTGCCCAGCAGGACGGCGAGGGTCGAGGGCGGCAGCGCGGGTCCGCCGCACGCGGGTACCAGCGCCTTGCGGTCGGCCGGAGCCATCAGGTCGATCGCCGCCAGCGGTGTCGCCGGAGCCGCGGCGATCGTGTGCAGGGCAGATTCCAGGAGCGTGGCCACGGTGGTCGCGGTCATCGCGTCGACGTGCGCCGGCTGGAAACGGACCCGGATGTGCAGGCGGTCGGTTTGATGGGCCTGGATGGTGATCGGATAGTGCGCGGCGTCGCTGCCCTGCGCAGCGGTCACCCGCATCCCGTCGATATCGGTCTCGCCGAGTCCGCTGCTGTCGACCGGGTAGGACTCGAACACCACCAGGGTGTCGAAGAGCCGGGATGTCGGTGCGGCGGCCAGGATTCGCGGCAGATCGAGGTAGTGGTGGTCGAGCATGCGGGTGTTGTCGGCCTGCAGCCGGTGCAGCCCTTCGCCGATCGATTCGTCGCCCCGCAATCGGACGACGACGGGCACGGTGTTGATGAACAGGCCGATCATCGACTCCACGCCCGGCACCTCGGCCGGGCGGCCCGAGACCGTGGTGCCGAAGACCACCTCCTCGACGCCGAGCACCTTGCCCAGCACCGTCGCCCAGGCGTACTGCACGACCGTCGCCATCGTCACCGCGTGCGCGCGCGAGACGGTCACGAGTTCGACGGTGGAGGTGAGGTCGATGCTGACCGTCAGGTCGCTCGGGATCTCGACGGTCGCACCGGCGGCCGAACTCGAGATCAGGGTGGGTTCCCGCACCGTCGCGAGCATGTCCCGCCACGTCGCGACATCGGCCTCGGCGTCCCGGCGGTGCAACCACCGCAGGTAATCGCCGAAGGACGGAGCGTCCGGCAGCGCGGCCTCGTGGGAGTCCACCGCGTACAACCCGATCAACTCCCGCCACAGCAGCGGCATCGACCACCCGTCGAGCAGCAGGTGGTGCGCGGTCAGCACCAGGCGGACCTCTCGCGGGGAGACGACGACGTACAGCAGTCGCAGCAGCGGCGCTTCGGTGGCGGTGAACCCGCACCGGCGGTCCGCGGCGATCACGTGCTCGGGCATCTCGCCGTCCGCGAGATCGACTCGGCGCCAGGCCGGCTCGACGGCGTCGGTGATGATCTGGACCGGAACACCGGAACCCGTGCGCGCGAACGCCGCTCGCAGATTCGGATGTCGCCGCAGCAGCGCCGCGGCCGCCCGCCGCATCCGGTCCTCGTCGACCGAACCGGACAGGGTGAGAACCGACTGTGCGGTGTAGACGTCGAGATCGCCGGCGGCCAGCTCCGCGTGGAACAGCAGTCCGGCCTGCAGCGGTGCCAACGGCCACACGTCGGTCAGCGGCCCGTATCGCAGGGCGAATCGGTCGAGATCCGACTGGTCGAGATCGACCGGGGAGACATCGGCCGGCGTGAGACCCCAGTCGTCGTTCGCTGTTGCGGCCGAAGCGATCTCGGTCACCGCCGCGATCCAGCCGTCGACCAGTTCGGCGATGTCGTCGCGGTTCAGCAGCCGGGAGGCGTAGCCGACGGTCGCGGACAGGGTCGGACCCGCGGGCGTGTCGGTCACGACCACATCTAAGGTGACGGTCGCGGCGGCGGGCACCGACGGGGCGAGCACGGACCACCGGTCGTAGGCGTCGCCGGTGGGCGCCCACGCCACGTCGCTCGCGGCGGTGAGATCGACACCGAGCCGGCCGAGGTAGTTGAACCCGATCTGCGGTTCGGGATGTGCGGCCAGCGCCGCGCCGGTGGCGGGGTTCAGGTATCGCAGCAAGCCGAATCCCATCCCCCGGTCGGGGATCGACCGCAACTGGTTCTTGACCGACTTCACCACGGCCGCAAGGTCGGAGAGCGGCACGGCGGTCAGATCCAGGGCGACCGGATAGGCGTTGGTGAACCAGCCCACCGTGCGCGACACGTCGGCTCCGGCGACGATCTGCTCGGCGCGTCCGTGCCCTTCGAGCAACACTTTCACTCCGGCATGGGCGATTCCGCGCCGGGCGCGCCACCGGGTCATCGCCACCGCCAGCGCACCCAGCAGCGCGTCCTCGACGCTGCCGTGCACGGCGGCGGGCACCGCGTTCACGATCACCGCGCTCACCTCCGGTGAGACGGTGGCGGTGAGCCGGCGCACCGTGGCCTGGACATCGATCCCCGGGTCGAGGCACACACTGCCCAGCCGCGGATCCGGTGCCCCGCTCATCCGCTGCCACAGCTCCAGCTCGCCGCTGTGCCGCGGGGCGATATCCACCAGCGCGTGCGCCCACCGCCGCATCGACGTGCCGTGCTCGGGCGTCATCGCGGTCCCGCCGAGCGTGACGTTGTTCCAGGCCGCGGCGAAATCGGGCACGAGGATGCGCCACGACACCGCGTCCACGGCGAGATGGTGGATGACGACGAGTGCCCGCGCGTCCGTGCCGTGGTCGGCCGGCACCAGGCACACGACCCGAACCAGCTGTCCGGCAACGGGATCGAGGTGGGAGACGGCCTCGGTCAGCGCGGCGTCGACGATAGCGGTGAAACCGTCACTGCCGGGCGCGGATTCGCGCGGGAACTCGCGGGTCAGGACGGCGTCGGCGGCGTCGACGGAACCGACGGGACGCACCGACAACTTGTCACCGGTCAACGTCACCCGCAGCATGTCGTGCCGGTCGATCACGGCCTGCACCGTCGCGACCACGTCCTCGGGTCGAGCCTGGGCGGGCAGCCGGAGCAGCATCGACTGGGCGAAGCCGGCGGCCGCGCCCAACCGGTCGGCGTACCAGGCCACCACCGGTGTGAAGGGGAGGTCGCCGGTCCCGCCGCCGGGAAGTTCGGCGAGGACGACGCGATCTCCGCTGCGGGCGACGCGCGCCAAGGCCCGCACGGTCTTGTTCTCGAAGATGTCCCGTGCCGTCACCGCGATACCGGCGGCTTTCAGCCTGGACGTGAGCTGAATCGACAGGATGGAATCGCCGCCGAGCGCGAAGAACGATGTGGTCGGCCCGACCGGCGAGGTACCGAGGACATCGGCGAACGCGGCGGCGATGGCACGCTCGGTCGCGGACATCGCCTGCACCTCGTCCTCGTCGTCCGGCCGGACCACCGGCTCGGGCAACGCGCTGCGATCGACCTTGCCGATCGAGGTGATCGGCATCCGGTCGAGCACCGAGATCGTGGCGGGCACCATGTGCGCGGGCAGCGCCGCGGCCACGTGGGCCGCGACGGCATCCGGGTCCAGGGTCGTGTCCGCGGCCGGCACGACATACGCGGCCAGCACCGGCCGGCCGACGGGTCCCGGCCGGCTGATCGTGGTCGCGGCGGCCACATTCGGATAGGTGAGCAGGGCGGCGTCGATCTCGGCGAGCTCGATTCGCTGCCCGCGAATCTTGACCTGGAAATCCCGCCGGCCGATGTACTGCAGGGTGTGGTGCGCGGTCCAGCGAACGATGTCGCCGGTGCGATAGAGCCGGGTACCCGGCTTTCCGTAGGGATTGCCGATGAACGTCGCCGCGGTGGCCCCGGGGCGGCCGAGATATCCGCGCGCCAATCCGGGACCCGAGACGTACAGTTCGCCCGTGGCGCCCACGGCGACGGGCCGCAACTTCGCGTCGAGAACCACGACCTCCGCACCGGTGATCGGAGAGCCGATCGTGATCGGCTGGTCCGGTCGCATCGGGCCACTCGTGGTGACCACGACGGTCGCTTCGGTCGGGCCGTAGGCGTTGCAGAGACGGCGGCCCGGTGACCACTGCGCGACCAGATCGGCGGACACCGACTCGCCGCCGACGATCAGGGTGCTCATCGCGTCGAGCCCGGCCGGTGACATGGTCGCGAGCACGCTCGGCGTCAGCAGTGCGTGCGAAACACGATGCGCGGCAATGAATTCCGATAGATCGGAGCCGCAGAAGACCTCCGGCGGCGCGACGACCAGGGCCGCGCCCGTGGCGTGCGCCATCAGCACTTCGGACATCGCCGCGTCGAACACCGGTGCGGCCACCTGCAGGATCCGCGACGCGGAATCGGGGCCGTAGCGCCGCCGCTGGTCGGTGGCCAGATTCGCCATGCCCGCATGGGACACGACCACACCCTTGGGGGTGCCCGTCGATCCGGAGGTGTAGAGCACGTAGGCCGCGTCGAGCACATGCAACGGTCGTCGCCGATCGGTGTCGGTCACCGGCCGGTCGGGATACGCCGCGATCGCCGCGCCGGCCTCCGGGTCGTCGAGGGTCACCCACTCGACTCCCTCCGGCAGCAACGCGCGCGAGTCCGCGCGGGTGATCCCGAGCGTCACGTCGCAGTCGCGAATCAAACGCTCGACGCGTTCCGCGGGGTGGTGGGGGTCGATCGGGACGAACGCCGCCCCGGTCTTGGTGATCGCCCACAACCCGAGGTGGAGTTCCATGGAACGCTCCGCCGCCAGCGCGACGACGGTTCCCGGCGCCGCGCCGCGGTCGATCAGATACCGGGCGAGCCGGTTGGACCGGGCATCGAGTTCGGCGTAGGTCAGGCGGTCGTCGCCGGCGATCACCGCGATCTCCGACGGGTTGGCCGCGGCCGTCGCGGTCAGCAGGTCCGGGAGCCGGACGGGAGTTTCGACGGCACCGCCGCGTGCCGGAACCAGACGCCGGGTCTCCGCGGCGTCGAGAATCGCGATCGCACCCAGGGACCGGTCCGGATCGGAGGTGACCGATTCCAGGACCAGCAGCAGCCGCCGGGCCAGCGCGGTCGCCGTGGATTCGGCGAAAAGCTCGGTGGTGTAGACGATTTCACCGTCGAGACCCGCGGGTCGCCCGTCCGTCATGCGCTCGGTGAAGAACACGGTGAGATCGGTCTTGGCTTGTGCGACACCGGTATCGATCAGATCGACCGTCACCCCGGGCAGCGCGAACTCGGTGGTGGAGTGATTCGTCAGCCCGAGCATCACCTGGTACAGCGGCGTATACGCGGTGGATATCGACCGGCCCACGGCATCGACCACCCGATCGAAGGGCACGTCCGCGTTGGACAGCGCCATGAGGTCGACCTGTCGCACCTCGGCCAGAAATGCCCGGAAGGACTGGTCGTCGCGCGGGTGGGTACGCAGTACCACCGTGTTGACGAACATCCCGACCAGCGGGTCCAGTTCGGGTCTGCCGCGACCGGCGACCGCGGTGCCTATCGAGATGTCGTCACCGTGTGTGGTGCGCGCCAGCATGACCGCGAGCGCCGCGTGCAGCACGACGAACACCGTGACGCCCTCGCGGCGGGCCAGACCGGCGATGGCGTCGTGCAGGTCCGCGGAGGCGTCGAAGTCCACCGAGGCCCCGGTCATCGACAGCATGGGCGGTCGCGGGTGGTCGATCGGCAGGGCGAGAAGTTCCGGCGCGTCCTCGAGGGTGTCGGTCCAGTACGCCAACTGCCGGGCGCCCAGCGAGGCCGAGTCGTCCTGAGCCCCCAGCATCTCCCGCTGCCACAGGGCGTAATCGGCGTACTGCACCACCAGCGGATCCCACTGCGGCGCTTTGCCGTTGGCCCGCGCCTGGTAGGCGGCGAAGATGTCACCGGCCAGAGGAGCCATCGACGCTCCGTCCGCGGCGACGTGGTGGACCACGCACACCAGGACATGGGTGTCGGGGTCGACTCGATAGACCCGTGCCCGCACCGGGACCTCGGCGGCGATATCGAAGCCGGTGCCGACCACCCGCGCGATCCGATCGGTGAGATCCCGCTCGTCGGCGACCTGGATCGGTTCCAGCTCCAGATCCGCGTTCGCCACGGCGGGATCCAGGACGACCTGGCAGGGCCGGTTCTCGAAGCTCGGATAGATCGTCCGCAGGGGTTCGTGGCGTCTGCCGACATCGTCGAACGCGAGCCGCAGTGCGTCGATATCGAGAGCACCGGTCAACCGGGCAGCGAAGCTGATGTTGTAGCCCGCCGAGGTGACATCGACCTGGTTGATCACCCACATGCGGCGCTGCGCCGCCGAGAGCGGGATCAGCGGCGGTCGTGCGGACGCGGTCAGGGCCGGGCCGGCGGGGCCGCCGGTGCGCGAGTCGACCAGTTCGGCCAGCTCGGCAACCGTCGGCGCGTCGAAGACGTCGCCGATGCTGATCTCGACGCCCAGCGCCGCTCCGCCCCGGGCGGCGAACTGGGCCGCCGACAGCGAGTTGATGCCGATCTCGAAGATGTTCGCCGTCACCCCGACCTGCTCGAGGCCGGCGAGCCCGGCGACTATGTCCGCCAGGATGGCTTCGGCCGGTGTGCGCGGAGCTGTCGGCTCGGTGTCGGGGACGATCTCCGGTGCGG
Source organism: Nocardia sp. NPDC003693 (assembly GCF_053981095.1). Classification (NCBI taxonomy): domain Bacteria; kingdom Bacillati; phylum Actinomycetota; class Actinomycetes; order Mycobacteriales; family Nocardiaceae; genus Nocardia; species Nocardia sp. NPDC003693. The sequence goes on along the minus strand of NZ_JBSFNO010000013.1, from coordinate 34,921 downwards.
GCAACGCCGCGCGGTCGAGCTTGCCGTTCGGTGTCAGCGGCCAGCTGTCGAGCACGTGGATGCCGTCGGGCACCAGGTAGCCGGGCAGCATCGCGCGCAGCCGGGAGCGGAGGTCGCCGCCGGTGACCGTCGCGCCGGGGGTCACCGTCACGTACCCGGCGATCTGCCGTCCGGTCACCGTCACGACAGCGCCGGCGACCTCGGGGATGGACCGCAGCGCGGCCTCGATCTCGCCCAGCTCGACGCGCTGACCGCGCACCTTCACCTGGAAGTCGCGCCGGCCCAGGTATTCCAGCTCGCCGTCCGGGCGCCAGCGGGCCAGGTCTCCGGTGCGGTACATGCGCTCGCCGGGCGCCCCGAAGGGGTGCGCGACGAACGCGCCGCAGGTGAGATCGGTGCGCGCGTGGTAACCCCGGGACAGTTGGACGCCCGAAACGTACAGCTCGCCGGCGACGCCGACGGGCACCGGCCGCAGCCACCGGTCGAGCACCACCGTCCGCATTCCCGATACCGGGGCGCCGATCGGAACCGATCCCGCGGCCGAGGTCGCCGAGCAGCGGTGAGAAGTGACGACCTCCGCCTCGGCGGGCCCGTACCAGTTCACCAGATCGGCGTCGGGGAAGACGGGGCGGGCACCGGCAACGGTCTTGTGCGCCAACGCCTCTCCGGCGACGAACACTCGCCGCACCGACGGCAGCGCGCGCTGTCCGCCCGATTCACCGAAGACATCGAGCATCGAGGGCACGAAGTGGACGGTGGTGACCCGGTGCTCGGCGATCGTTCTCGCCAGATAGGCCGGATCGCGGTGCCCGTCGGCGGCGGCGACGAGAACCCGCGCGCCGGTGTGCAAGGGCCACAGCATCTCCCAGACGGAGATGTCGAAGGTGAGGGGAGTCTTGTGCAGCACGACATCGGAGGCGTCGTGGAACCATTGGTGCTGCGCCCAGGCGAGCTGGCTCGCGGTGGCCGCGTGCGTCAGTGCCACGCCCTTGGGCACGCCGGTGGATCCCGAGGTGAACAGGACGTAGGCGAGGTTGTCCGGCCGCAGTGGGGTGCGCCGGTCGGCATCGGTGATCGGCGCGTCGTCGATGTCGTCGAGATCGATTCGGTCGACGGCGATCCGGTCCACATCGGCGGGCAGCACGTCCGCGAGGTCGGCGGTGGTCAGCACCAGCGCCGGATCGGTCGCCGCCAGGATCTGGGCGATACGGGCCCGCGGGTGGTCGGGGTCGATCGGAACGAACGCCGCCCCGGACTTGAGCACCGCGTACACCGCGGTCACCGTTGTCGTCGAGCGCCGCATGGCCACGGCGACAACCGTTTCGGGTCCCGCCCCGCGGGCGATGAGCCAGCGGCCCAGGCGGTTGGCCGCGGCGTCGAAGTCCCGGTAGCTCGTCGCCGGGCCGCCGGGCGCCTGGATCGCGGGCAGGTCCGGTGTCCGGGCGACCTGCTCGTCGAACATGTCCACGAGCGTGCGTCCCGGTGCCACGGAGGCGCCGGTGTCGTTCCAGGCCCGCAACACCCGGTGCCGTTCGTCGTCGTCGAGCAGCGTGATCTCGCCGATCGCACGGGTGTCGTCGATCGTGAGCGCGGTGAGAACGCGGGCCAGGCCCTCGATCAGGCGGTGGGCGGTGATCTCGTCGAACAGGTCGGTGGCGTAGGTCAGCCGGACCGTCATTCCGGCCGGCGTGCGGTGTGGACCGTGGTCCTCGCTGATCATGAACAGCAGGTCGTAGATGGCCGCGCCCGCGCCGGGGTCCATCTCCTCGATGGTGAGGCCCTCGAACTCCGCTCGCGCGCGGGTCATGTTCTGGTAGGCCAGCAGCACCTGGAACAGGGGCGAGTGTGCTGTCGTCCGGGTCGGATTGAGCGCTTCCACGAGCGCCTCGAAGGGGACCGAGGCGTGGTCGAACGCGTCGAGGGCGGCCCGTTTGACGTCGTCGAGCAGGGCCGCGACGCTCTGCTCGGGCACCGGACGGGTCCGCAGCACCAGCGTATTGACGAACATCCCGACCAGCCGGTCGAGCGCTTTGTCGCCGCGGCCGGCGTGCGGCACGCCGATGGTGATGTCCTCGCTCCCGGACATTTTCGACAGCAGCACCGCGAGGGCCGCGTGCACGACCATGAACGAGGTGGTACCCGAGCGGCGCGCCAGCGACTCGATCCGCCCGTGCAGCTCGCCGTCCAGCCGGCGCTGGATCACCGCCGCCCGGAAGCTCTGTGCCCGCGGGCGCGGCCGATCGGTGGGCAGCGCGATCAACTCCGGGACGCCGTCGAGACGGTCGCGCCAGTAGGCCAGGTCCCGGCCCGCGCGAGAGTCGGGGTCCTCGACGTCGCCGAGCAGCTCTCGCTGCCACAGGGTGTAGTCGATGTAGTGGACCGGCAACGGCACCCGATCCGGTGCCGTCCCCGCCGCGCGTGACCGATAGGACGAGACCAGATCGGTGACGAGCGGCGCCACCGAGAATCCGTCGCAACCGATGTGGTGAACGGCCAGCGCCACCACGAAGTCGTGGTCCGACAGCTGATACAGCGCCACGCGTACCGGTACCGCCTCGGCGACGTCGAATCCGGTGCCGCAGAACGTTTCCAGCTCGACCGGCAGTTGCTCGCGCCGGATCGAACGGGGGGTGAGATCGTGTGCGGCGAGGGCGGCATGCGCGTCGACCACCCGCTGCTCGGGCTGTCCGTCGGTGGCCGGGTACATCGTGCGCAGGCTCTCGTGACGCTCGATCACATCGGCGAAGGCCGCGGCCAGGGCGTCGAGATCGAGTTCGCCGCGCAGTGCGATCACCAGCGGAATGACGTATCCGGCCGCGTCGGGATCGAGCTGATTGAGGAACCACATCCGCAGCTGCGCGGGCGACAGCGGAATGCGTTCGGGCCGTGGGAGTTTGGTCAGCGCCGGCAGGGCAGGCACCGATCGCGACACCGCGATCCGTTCGGCCAGCTCGGTGACCGTCGGCGCCTCGAACAGCGCCCGCAGCGGAATCGACACGTCGACGGCGCTGCCGATACGACTCAGGGCCTGGGAGGCGACCAGCGAGTTTCCGCCCAGGTCGAAGAAGTTGTCGTCGGCGCCCACCCCGGTGCGTTCGAGCAGATCGGCGAACACCGTGGCGACGGTTTCCTCGAAAAGCCCTCGTGGCTCGCGATAGTCGCGGTCGTGGGTGTCGGCGCCGTCGGCGATCGCGAGCAGTGCGTTGTAGTCGACCTTGCCGTTCGTGGTGAGCGGAATGGCGTCCACCTGGATCACCGCCGTCGGCACCATGTACGCGGGCAACTGGTTCAGCAGGTGTTTCCGGACGCGGCGGTCGTCGAGCACGGTGGTGGCGACGATGTGGCCGACCAGGCGCGGGCTGTCGTGCTCGGAACACACCTGCACGACGGCGGTCTGGATGTCCGCGTGCGAGGTCAGGGCCGCTTCGATATCGCCGAGTTCGATACGCAGGCCCCGGATCTTGACCTGGGTGTCGGCGCGGCCGACGAACTGCAGGACGCCGTCGCCGTTCCAGCGGACCAGGTCACCGGTGCGGTAGAGGCGCGAGCCGGGAATCCGGGAGGAGGGGTCGGCCACGAACGAGGTCGCGGTCGTGGCGGGATTGTTGTGGTAACCCCGCGCGAGCTGCACACCGCCCAGATACAGCTCGCCGGCCACCCCGCGCGGCACGGGGTGCAAGCGCGAATCCAGTACGCGCACGGTCACATTCGTCTGCGGTGTGCCGATCGGCACCGGGGAGGTGTCGTCGGCGGCGTCGATGCGGTACGCCGTGACGCTGACCGCGGCCTCGGTGGGCCCGTACAGATTGTCGATGCGCGCGTCGCTGAGTTCGTGGAACCGGTGCACGACGGTGGCGGGCAGTGCCTCGCCGATGCACAGCATCTGTCGCAGGCCGGGCAGCGCGAGGGAATCGGCGCCGTCGAGGAACGCCGACAGCAGCGACGGCACGAAATCGACCGTGGTGACACCGAAGTCGGCCATCAGCCGCGCGAGGAGCCGCGGATCGTCCCGGTGGGTGTCGTCGGCGATGACCACCGACGCGCCGCAGGTCAGCGCGGAGAACAGCTCCCACACCGACAGATCGAAGGTGAACGGTGTCCGCCACAGCAGGACGTCGTCGCCGCCGAGCCCGTAGTGCGTGCGCATCCAGTCGAGTTGGTTGACGACCGCGGCGTGCGGCAGGGCGACGCCCTTCGGTGTTCCGGTCGAGCCGGAGGTGTAGATGACGTAGGCCAGATCGGCCGGGTGCGGCGATCGATTCGGTTCGGTCACCTCGGACCCGTCCGGCGTCCCGTCCAGCTCCTCCAGCAGCCACACCGGATTCCAGGTGCCGAGTGCGGCGCTGTCGTGGGGGCGGGTCACCACGGCACGGGGCTGGGCGGTCGCGAGGACGGTGTGGATCCGCTCGTGTGGATTGTCGGGATCCACGGGCAGGTACGCGGCGCCCGCCGCGTGAATCGCGTAGAGGGTGACCAGCAGATCCAGCGAGCGGTGCATGGCCACGGCCACGATGTCACCCGGGCCCACCCCGCGGGCTTCGAGCGCCCGGGCCAGTGTGCCGACCCGCGCGCCGAACTCCGCGTAACTGAGCCGTTGGCCGCTTTCCTGGTCGTGGACAGCGATATTCAGCGGCGTCGCGGCCACCTGTGCCGCGAAGAGTTCCGCGATGGTCGAGGCCGCCGGCTGCTGTGCCGGGCTCGCGTCGCCGACGAGCGCCCGGAGTTCGTCGGCATCCAGCAGATCCACGTCCCCGATCACGGACTCCGGGTCCCTGACGACCGCGCGCAGCAGCCGCACGAATCGCTCGACGAGCGTGCGGGCGGTCGTCTCGTCGAAAAGATCTACGGCGTAACCGAATTCGATTCCCAGCGGCCCCGGTTCACCGTCGAGGGCCGGTGCGTCCACCACGTTCAGGTGCAGGTCGTACTTGGCGACGTGCGGGTCGACCAGCTCCGCGGCCACGGTGAGACCGTCGAACCGCAGCACCGGCACGTCGATGTTCTGGAAGGAGAATCCGACCTGGGTCAGTGGCGCGTGCGCGGTGCTCCGCGCGGGATTGAGCACCTCGACCAGGCGCTCGAACGGGATGTCGGCGTGGTCGAAAGCACCCAGGTCGGCGCCGCGTACGTGATCCAGTAGCCCGAGGAAGGAGGAGTCGCCGTGCACCCCGGTCCGCAGGACCAGCGTGTTGACGAACATGCCGACCAGGCCGTCCAGCCCCGGTTCGCCGCGACCGGCGATCGGCGTACCGATCGCGATGTCGCCACTGCCCGACAGCCGCGCCAGCAGCGCCGCGAACGCGGCGTGCATCACCATGAAGACCGTCGCGTCGTGCTGCTGTGCGAGCGCCCGCACCTCGCGGTGGAGTTCGGCGGGCACGCTCGCGGTGACCGTCGCCCCGCGGAAGGACTGACTCGGGGGCCGGGGCCGGTCGGTCGGCAGGTCCAGCAGGTCGGGCAGCCCGGCGAGCGCCCGCTGCCAGTAGGTGATCTGCGCTGCCGCCGGACTGTCGGGATTGTCGTCGGCGCCGAGCAGATTACGTTGCCACAGTGCGTAATCCGCGTACTGCACCGGCAGCGGAGTCCACGCCGGCGCGCGACCGTGCGCACGGGCCCGGTAGGCGATCATGAGGTCGGCGGCCAGCGGGGCCAGCGACGACCCGTCGAAGCAGATGTGGTGGAACACCACGACGACCACGTGCGCGTCGGGTGCGCTCCGCAGGATCGTGAGCCGGACGGGAACCTCCCGGGTGACGTCGAAACCGGCGGTCACCAGCTCGTGGACGAGGGTGTCCTGTTCGCCGGCAGCCACCTGAATCGGATCGTGCTGGGGCAGAGCGTCTTCGACCGTGAGGATCACCTGGTGCGGCCCGCCGGGAGCGTCGGGATAGATCGTCCGCAGCGTTTCGTGCCGTTCGAGGATGTCGGCGAACGCCGAGCGCATGGCGTCCGCGTCGAGTGCACCGGTCAGACGCACCACCACGGGGATGTTGTACAGCGCGGAGTCCGTGTCGAACTGGTTGAGGAACCACATCCGGGTCTGAGCGGGCGAGAGCGGAATTCGGTCCGGCCGGTGTTGCGCAACGAGCGGCACGCGGCGCGTCGGGGCGTAACCGTCGATGTGCGCGGCCAGCGACGCGACGGACGGGTGCTCGAACAGCGTGCGCATGGGCACGTCGATGCCGAGGGCGGCGCCCAGGCGCGCGGTCGCCCGGGTGGCCGAGAGCGAGTTGCCGCCCAGTGCGAAGAAGTTGTCCTCGGCTCCGATCCGGCTCGATCCCAGTACCTGTGCGAAGACATCGGCGACGACGTGCTCGAGCGCGGTGCGCGGCGCCACGTAGTCGGTGGAGCGGGTGAAGTCCGGCTCCGGCAGCGCCGCCCGGTCGATCTTGCCGACGGGTGACAGCGGGATCGCCTCGAGGGGGATGACGACGTCCGGGATCATGTGCGCCGGCAGCTGCCGGGCCAGGTGCTCGCGCAGTGCGACGGTGTCGATGCCGTCGTCGCCGGCGGGCACGACGTAGGCGGCGAGCCGCGTCCCGTCGGGGGAGTGGACACCGACCGAGACCGCCGCGGCCACCGTGTCGTGTGCGGCGAGCACGCTGTCGATCTCGCCCAGTTCGATGCGCTGGCCGCGAATCTTGACCTGGAAGTCGCTGCGCCCGAGGTAGGTGAGGGTGTCGTCGCTGTTCCAGCGCACCAGATCGCCGGTGCGGTACATGCGGCTGCCCGGTGCGCCGAACGGGTCGGCGACGAACGCGCAGGCGGTGGCGCCCGGCCGGCCGAGGTAGCCCCGCGCGAGATGTGCTCCGGCGATGTGCAATTCGCCGCCGACCCCGGCCGGTACCGGTCGCAGCCGCTCGTCGAGGACGACCGCCTCGACACCGCGGATCGGGCCGCCCATCGTGACCGGTGCGCCGGCGCGCAGCGGATCGCTGATCGCGACCATGATCGTCGTCTCGGTGGGACCGTATCCGTTGTGCAGCCGCCGGCCCGGCGCCCACACTTCGGTGGTCTCGGCGGTCACGGCCTCACCACCGGCGACCAGGCACTGCAGCGAGTCCAGCCCGTCGGGTGACATCGTCGCCAGCACGCTCGGGGTCACGAACGCGTGCGACACCCGCTGGGCGCGGATCAGTTGTGCGAGTTCGTCTCCCGCGAACACCTCCGGCGGCGACACCACCAGGGCGGCGCCGGTGGTGTGGGCCATCAGCAACTCGAGGACCACGGCGTCGAAGCCCGGCGCGGCCAGCTGCAGCACCCGGGAACGATGGTCGATCCGGTACCGGTCCCGTTGTTCGGCGGCGAAGTTCGCGAGACCCCGGTGCGACACCACGACACCCTTGGGGGTTCCCGTCGATCCCGAGGTGTAGAGGATGTAGGCGGTATCGGCGACGTGGCAGCCGCGTGCGCGCTCGGCATCGGTGACGGCCAGTGCCGACGCCGCCGCGACCTGGGCCGCGGTGCGCGGGTCGTCGATGACCAGGCTCGAATTCGGCTGTGCGAGCGATGTTTCGTGTTCGGCCGTGGTGATCACGACCCGGGCGCCGGAGTCGGCCACGAGGTGGGCGACACGGTCGGCGGGGTTGCGGGGATCGATGGCGACGAAGGCCGCGCCCGCCTTCGTCGCGGCCCACATCGAGACGACGAAGTCGATCGAGCGGCCGAGCAGAATCGCGAGGGGATGGTCCGGCCCGACGCCGCGCGAGATCAGCACTCGCGCAAGCTGATTCGACCACGCGTCGAGCTCCCCGTAGGACACCGTGCGGTCGCCGCTGATAATGGCGGGGGCCGTCGTGTCATCGACCGACCAGAGTTCGGCCAGCGGGTACGGCTGCTCGGCCGGCCCGCCCGAGGCCGGGACCAGCCGACCTCTCTCCCGGGAGTCCAGCACGTCGATGTCGCCCACCCGGACCCGCGGATCCTCGGCGATGGTCGCGAGCACGCGGACCAGGCGTCCCGCCAGGGCCTCGATGGTCCCGGCGTCGAAGAGATCGGTCGCGTAGTTCAGGCGCAACCCGACATCGCTTCCGGGAGTGCCGTTCTCGCACACGGTGACGATGAGGTCGACCTTGGCGGGCTCGTCGGCGGGCTCGATGACCTCCACCGTGAGATCGGGCAGGTGCACGCTCGGCCGCCCCGCGTTCTCGAGCGACAGGAAGACCTGGCACACCGGTGCGTAGGCCATCGAGCGTGCCGGATGCAGTTCTTGGACAATGCGATCGAAGGGCAGCGCGCTGTGCGCGAACCCCTCGATGTCGGTGTCGACGACTCGCCCGAGCAGGTCGGTGAACGACTCCTCGGGCACGACGCGGGTCCGCAGCGGCACCGTGTTGACGAACATCCCGATCAGCGGTTCGAGCGCCGATTCACCGCGTCCGGCGACCGGGGTACCCACGGTGACGTCCGAGGTCCCCGCCAGGCGTGCGAGCAGGATCGCCACCGCGGCATGGAGAACCATGAACGGCGTGGCACCGGTGCGCTGTGCCAGCTGCTCGACCGCCGCGAAGAGATCGGCCGGGATGGCGGAGTCGATCACGCCGCCGGCGAAGGTTCGCCGGGGCGGGCGCGGGCGATCGGCGGGCAGTTCCAGCAGCGGCGGCATGTCCGCGAGTTGTGTTACCCAGTACCGCAATTGGTGTGCGGCCGGCGAGTCGGGGTCGTCCGGGTCGCCGAGTACACGGTGCTGCCACAGGCTGTAGTCGGCGTACTGGACCGCCAGCGGGCTCCAGCCCGGCGCCCGGCCGTGCGCCCGCGCCTCGTAGGCGATGGCGGTGTCGGTGGCCAGCGGCCCCAGCGAGACGCCGTCGCAACAGATGTGGTGCAGCACCAGCACGAGCACATGCTCGCCCGGGTTGTCGGTCACGGCCAGCACGGTGGCGTGGACGGGGGCGTGCTCGCTCAGGTCGGTGCCGACGGCGGCGAGGGTGCGTACCCGATCGCCGACGTCGGCGGCGCGGACCGGTCGCGGGGTCAGGTCGAACGTCGACACGACCTGGTCGGCATCCTGAATCACCTGGGTGCCGGCGCCGTCGATCGCCGGATAGCGGGTCCGCAGTGATTCGTGGCGCTCGATGACGTCCAGCAGTGCCGCGCGCAGGGCGGGGAGGTCCAGGTTCCCGGTCAATCGCAGGACCAGCGGGATGTTGTAGAGGGCCGCCGCGTCACCGGCCTGATCCAGCAGCCAGATGCGGACCTGTGCCGGGGCGAGCGGTATCGACGCGGGTCTGTCCGTGGCGACCAGCGCCGGCGCGGGGGAGACGCCCTCGGCGGTGAGGGCTTCCAGGCGCTGCGCCAGTCCCGCCACCGTCGGCTGCTGGAACAGGTCACGCACCGACACCTCGCACCCCAGAGCGCCACCGATTCGTACCGCCGCGGTGTTCGCGGACAGCGAGTTGCCGCCGAGCGCGAAGAAGCTGTCGAGCGCGCCGACCCGGGCGGCCCCGAGAACGTCCGAGAACACCTCCGCGACAGCCTGTTCGACCGGCGTTCCGGGGGCGACGTACGTCGTGGTCGATTCGACCACGGGTGCGGGCAGCGCTCGGAAGTCGGTCTTGCCGTTGACCGTCAGGGGTACCGACTCGATCTCGAGGATGCAGGTGGGAATCATGTACTCGGGCAGGGTCTCGCCCAGATGCGCGCGCAGTTCGTCGATATCGCAGACCGCGGCGGGTGCGGGCACGATGTACCCGACCAGCCGCGCGGCCTCGGTATCGGGTCGATCGACGGTCACGACCGCGACCGACACCGCCGGATGCGACAGCAGCGCCGCCCGGATCTCGTCGAGTTCGATCCGGAATCCGCGCAACTGAACCTGCTGGTCGGCTCTGCCGCGGTATTCCAGTTGCTCGCCGGTGTTCCAGCGTGCGATGTCACCGCTGCGGTACATCCGTGCGCCGGGTCCCGCGAACGGATCGGCGACGAACCGTGCCGCGCTCAGGGCGGTGCGGCCGAGGTAGCCGCGGGCCAATTGCTCGCCCCCGACGTACATTTCGCCCCAGGCGCCCGGCGGGCACGGCCGCAGCATGGAATCCAGCACGTACGTCCGCAGCCCCGGCAAGGCGGTTCCGATCGGGCTCTGCGCCCCGGGAACGGCCGAGTCCGCGGTGAGCGTGGTGTAGGTGACGAAGACCGTGGTCTCGGTGATTCCATAGCTGTTGGCCAGCAAGGGAAGTCCGGGATTGTGCGCGTACCACTGCGCCAGGCCCGCCGGATCGAGGGCCTCGCCGGAGAGTACGACCAGGCGCAGCGCCAACTGTCCTTCGGTCTCACCGGCGGCCGCGTACCGCTGCCGGGCGGCGGCGAACTGGAAGAACGCCGAGGGCGTCTGGCTGAAAACCGTCACGCGCTCGCGGGCCAGGAGCCGTACCACCTCGTCCGGGGATCGGGCGGTGAGGCCGTCGATGACGACGACGCGCCCGCCGGTGGTCAGGGGGCCGAATATCTCCCAGATCGAGTAGTCGAACGCGAACGAGTGGAAGAAGCTCCACACGTCGTCGTCCCGGATCCCGATCTCGGCGCACGCGTTGGTCACGTGGCTGACCGCCGCCCGGTGGGTGATCGTGACGCCCTTTGGTTTTCCGGTCGAGCCGGAGGTGTAGATGACGTAGGCGAGGTGATCCGGCTGCAGCGGAGTCCGGCGCTCGTCGTCGGACAGCGGCCGGTCGTCGACGTCGTCCCGATCGGCGCCGGGGTCGTCGAAGTAGACGATTCGGCTCTGGTCGGTCGACACCGCGTCGAGTACGCCGGCGCAGGTCACGATCATGAGCGGGTTCGCGTCCGACAGGATGTACGCGAGCCGATCTGCGGGGTGGGTCAGGTCCAGTGGGAGGTAGCCCGCGCCCGACTTCAGCACGCCCAGGACGGCGACGATCAGGTCGGCGTCGCGGGGCATCGCGATGGCGACGAGCGATTCGGGGCCGGCGCCCAGCTCTATCAGTCGCCGGGCGAATCGATTCGACCTACGGTCCAGCTCGTCGTAGGTGATCGTGCCCGATTCCGCGCTGACGGCGACCCGCGCCGGCTCGGTGGGTGAGCCGTCGGACGTTCGCCCGATGATGTCGACCAGCGTCGCCGGCGTGTCGTTACCGGGACGCCCGGCCAGGTCGACGAGGATTCGGCGCTCTTCGGCCGCGCTGATGATCGGGACGGCCGAGACCGGGGTGTCCGGGGGGCTCTGCAGCAGCCCCGACAGAAAGTCGAGGAATCGGTCCAGATGCGAGGCCAGTTCGGCGTCGCTGTAGAGGTCGGTGTTGCCGTGGAGTTCGACCATCAGCGGGTCGGTTCCCTGGCGGTAGAGGTTCAGCTGCAGATCTTCGAGGGCGCCCGAGGTGAGGGCGTGATAGCGCCCCGCGGCCGTGCCGAGCCGGATCTCGGAATCGAAGAACACGATGTTCACGATCGGGCCGAAGGCGCTGGCCGCCGTATCGAAGGCGGGGAACTCTCTGCGCATGTCCTCGAAGCGGTACAGCTGATGACGCAGTGCGAGTGCGAGTTCGGATATCGAACTCTGCACGAGGGTCTCGATGGTGCTGTCGGCGCCGAGGGTGAAGTGGATCGGCACCATGTTGGCCAGCATCGCCGCGGCGTTGCGCAGGCGTCTGGTCACGCGGGCGCTCACCGGGAGCGAGAGCACGACGTCGTTCGCGCCGGTCATGCGGGACAGGAACGCCGCGAAGCCGGCGATGACCACCTGCGGCGGTGAGGCGCTGTACCGGGTCGCGCAGCGATCGATGGCGTCGGCGATCGACGCCGGAACCTCGCGCGCGGCGACGGAGTCGAACGGACTGGGCCGGCCGGTGCGACCGGCCAGTCCGGTCGGGGCGGGCAGTTCGGCGGACTTGTTCAGCCAGTAGCCGCGATCGGTCTCGAACCGCGTACCGGACCGGTACGCGCGCTCGTGCTCGACGATCTCGGCCAGGGTCGCTGCCGGTAGCGGCGACGGCGCACGGCCCTCGATCAGAGCGTTGTAATGTTCGGCGACCCGGGTGAGGACATTGAACGCGCCGTAGCCGTCGATGACCAGATGATGGGCGCGCGCGTACCAGAAGTACTTCTCACTCCCGACCTTGATCAGCTTTGTCACGGCGAGGCGATCGTGGCTCAGATCGACCGTCTTCGCGCCGCTGTCGTCTCGCATCCATTCCATCGCGGCGGCGACGGGATCGGCTTCACCGCTGAAATCCAGTATCGGTTCGGAGTAGGTGATACTGCGATCGACGAATTGATAGGGTTCGCCGTCGGCGAGTACGACTCGCACCACCATCGACTCGGTCTCGTGCCCGGCGTCGTTGACCGCTCGCGTGAACAACTCGTAATCGATGGCGCCGTCGATCTCGATGTAGTGCGCAATGTTGACGGCCGTCCCATTCGAGGACTGACCGGCGAGCCACATACCGTACTGCGCTCTCGAAAGTGGAATCAACTCCGAGTCGGAAGTGGTCCTGTCGTGGTTCTCGTCCATTGCACAACCTCTTCGTTATCACCGGCCGTGCGACGCGAATAACCGCACCGGCCAACCTCATACGAAATTGAATGCATTCGGATGCCGGCCCGCCCCGGTACCGCTCTCGTGTAGCCCGGATCAACCGGCGGGCCGCACCGAATCCGCTGCAACAGCGATCCGGTACGCATCCGACTCAGTGGTCATAGTTCTGCCGGTCCGCCATTCGGCCCGGTGCAGGCCCATTCGGCCGGGTACTGCGGCAAGGTAAAGGTATGCAACCCCTTCGATGACGAGTCCACACTCCCTTCGATCGCCCGGACAAGAGCGTCGACCTTGTTCGATAGCGCGCCGACACAGGCGCACCGAGAGAATGTGTGTAGAACAGACCGGTCCCTCCGAACCTCACCGCAGTGCGGTGTGTGGTCCAGGCTTTCAGGTCGCTGACCCTGGAGATAAGAGCGTCGCGGCCGTCGTGAATAGGTCTCCACCACTAGCAATTTAGCAGCAATGCATCGTTGATATTGATGGTTGGGCAGGACCGGTTATCTAGTTGCGGGGGTGTCACAGTTGTGCATTAAAGCTTGACAATCGCGACGGATGCGAGATGCCGACAATTTGGACGATTCGCATTATGTGTGAGTGGAATGTCGACGCGCACTCGACGGTATGCAAAGGGGCTGCTGCACGGGGGACCGTCCAGTCCGGGATGGTGTCGATGGTGCGGCGGGAGTCCGCCGCTCGAGGTCGCCGCGGGCCGAGAGCCGAATGGCCCGCCGGTGCAGCGGATCGCGTGAATGTCGGCCCGCGCGAACGACAATCGGCAAGCGGCGCGCCAAAAGCGTGCCCGTCCGCATAGACTGCGCCCGGTTGCTCCTGTGTTGAGAGGTTTGTGGTGCGTGTGCCTGCGGGTGATGCGGTGTCCGGTCGTGGTTTCGGACGTCGTGGGTTTCTGATCGGGGCCGGTGTGCTGGCCGGGCTGGGCGGGGCGGCGGCGTTCGGCGGGGCCGCGGTGCTCGGGGGCGGTCGGCGGTCGCGGGCGGCGTTGCCCATCGGGCGGCTGGAAGACGGTGCGGCAGTACCGATCCTGGTGATCGGCGCCGGGTACGGGGGTGCGGTCGCGGCGTTGCGGCTCGCGCAGGCCGGGCACACCGTCACGATCGTCGAGCAGGGTATGGCCTGGGATACGCCCGGACCGGACGGCAAGGTGTTCTCCGGGACCGTGCCCGCTGACGGCCGGTCCTCCTGGTTGTCGACGATGACCGATCAGCCGACCGATCACCTGCTCGGGGTTCCGATCAACATGCCGATCGAGCGGTACACGGGCGTGCTCGCCGCCGAGCACTTCGGGGGTATCCGGGTGTATCAGGGCCGCGGGGTGGGCGGGGGATCGCTGGTCAACGGCGGAATGGCGGTGACGCCGCGACGCGAGTTCTTCTCCGACATCCTGCCCTCGGTCGACCCCGAGGAAATGTATGCCACCTACTATCCGCGCGCCAATGCCGCGTTGCGGGTGAACCACATCGACCCGGAATGGTTCGAGAGCGCGCAGTGCTACGAATACGCGCGGGTCGGGCGCGCATTGGCCGCGGGCGCGGGCTTTTCGACCACGTTCGTGCCCAACGTGTACGACTTCGAATACATGAAGCAGGAACAGGCCGGGACGGTGCCGCTCTCGGCGCTGAACAAGGAATCGTTGTACGGCAACAATTTCGGAAAACAGGGTTTGGACAAAACCTATCTCGCCGAGGCCGCCGCGACGGGCCGGGTGACCGTCGTTCCCCTGCACACCGTCACCGGGGTGGCCCCGGCGCCCGGCGGTTATCAGGTGCGGATGGATGAGATCGGCACCGACGGTCACACGATCGCCGCGAAATCCGTTGTCGCGCAGCGTGTGTTTTTCGCCGCGGGCAGTGTGGGCACGAGTAAACTGCTGGTCACGCAGAAGGCGACCGGGGCGTTGCCGGATCTCCCGGACTCGGTGGGGTCCGGGTGGGGCAACAACGGCAATGTGATGGCCGCCAGGCAGAATCGACTCGACGATCCGACCGGGATCAACCAGTCCACCATCACCGCCCTCGGCATCGACAACTGGAACGACCCCGCGGGCCCGGCGTTCGCCGAAATCACCTCGTTCCCGATCGGCGTCGAAACCTTCGTCAATATGCACCTGGTCATCACCAAGAATCCGAATCGTGGCGTCTTCCGGTTCGACGCGGCCACCGGCCGGGTGGAATTGGATTGGCAGACCGCGTGGAACCAGCCGAGTATCGACGCGGCCGCGCGCATCCTCGATCCGATCAACGTCAGTGCCGGCACCACCTACCGCGACGATCTGTTCGGCGGCGGCAAGATCTGGGGCGACGATTTCGCCTACCATCCGCTGGGCGGCTGCGTGCTGAACGAGTCGACCGACAACTACGGGCGTCTGACGTCGTATCCGGGCCTGTATGTCATCGACAGTTCGCTCATTCCCGGCTCGACCACGGTGAATCCCTTCGTGACGGTGACGGCGTTGGCCGAGCGCAATATCGACGCCATCATCGCCGGCGATGTGGGACGTCGCTGATCCGCTCGCTCTCCGGTATCGCTGGACAGTGTCGGGTGATTCGGCAAAGCTGCCGAGTCTTGTACGCACTACGCGGTAGCTTTGATCGCACGTGCTGATATCCGACATCGCGGTGGGACGGAAAGTTCGACATGATGCCGATAATCGTTGCGACCGTGCCGGGGCGATGAGCGATGTCGCCCGCCGCTCCGGTCGACGTGCTCGCGGCCGGGTGGTTCGATCGGATGATCGTGCTGCCCGGCAAGCTGCCGCTGGCGATCCTGCTGCTGGCCTTCGTGTGCACGTTCCTGTTCATCCGCTGCAGTGTGCGGATGATCCGGGCCGGGGTGTCCTGGTGGCCCGGCAACGTCACCCCCGGCGGCCTGCACATCCACCACATGGTGTTCGGCGTGATCTTCATGCTCGTCGCCGGGTTCGGCGTGTTCGGCCCCGCCGGTGACCGCTCGCCCTGGCTGGAACTCTGCGCGGCCCTGTTCGGGGTGGGCGCCGCCCTGGTCCTGGACGAGTTCGCCCTGATGCTGGATCTGCAGGACGTCTACTGGTCCCGGCAGGGCCGGATCTCGGTGGACGCGGTGGTGATCGCGACCGCGGTGATAGCCCTGATGCTGTTGGGCGCGACCCCCCTGGGCGTCACCGACTCGTTCCGAGGCTGGCAGTTCCTGACCCTCCTGGTCCTGTTCCACGGCGCGATGGCCCTGATAACCCTCGCCAAGGGCAAGATCTGGACAGGCATGCTGGCCCTGTTCATCCCCCTGGTAGGCGTGGTGGGCGCGGTCCGCCTGGCCCGCCCCCACTCACCCTGGGCGCGCTGGCGCTATCCCCCCGCCTCCCCGAAAGCCGAACGCGCCCAACGCCGCGAGACCGACGAACGCTGGATGAACACCCTGAAGGACACCCTCTACAACGTGTTCGCCGGCAAGCCGAGCAGCTGATCCGCCTGAGCCACAATGGTTTCGATGCACGACAGGTCGCCCCCGACGAGGACATCCGGGTTCCGGCCTGGGAAACCTACCGAGCGGGGCTGAGGTCCTCGCCGGGCGGCGAACTCGACTCGCCGTCCTCGTTCTGATCCGCGCCAGCCGCTCGCTCCGCGCGCTCGCGGGAGCCCAGGATCCCGTACAGCAGAAGGTCTTCCAGGGACGTCGCGAACCCGTCGAGGTCGTCGATGTCGCGGATGCACATCGCGAACAGGGCCGCGCCCGCCACCGTGTCGAGGAAGGTGTTGGGGTCCAGGCCGGGGCGGGCGGGGGTGCTGTCCAGGTAGCCGGTCAGCTCCTCGCGGGTGGGGGTGTCCAGGCGGGCGGACAACTTGCGGTAGAGGCTGGGGTCCTCGCGCATCTCGGCCATGAGGCCGGGCATCGCCGCGCGGGTCTCGGCGGAGCCGAAGAGCTGGATCGTGCCGCGGATGACCTTGCGGACCTCGGCGGGCAGGTCGGGGGCTATTTTCTCGGAGCCGACGTCGGGGAAGACCGCCTGGGCGATCAGGTGCGCCTTGGAGGGCCAGCGGCGGTAGATCGAGGGGCGGCTGACGCCGGCGCGGGCGGCGATGGCGTCGATCGACGTTGCGGCATAACCCTGTTCGACGAGGAGCTCGCGGGCGGCGTCCAGTACCGCGCGGTCCAGCGCGGGGTCGCGGTGCGGGCCCAGCCGGTGGCGTGCGGTCACGGAATTCGTCCTTGTCGGTCGCGGCTGAAGTCGTTACAGTCTGTCACATCAAAGTCGTTACATAGTGTAACTGCTGCGGACTCGAGGAGTAGTCGTGTCAGCTGCCCCGCAAGCCGTACCCGCGGACACATACGCGCCGGTACCGCTGCTGCAGGACAAGGTCATCGTGATCTCGGGCGTGGGACCCGGCCTGGGTCATTCGCTGGCCGTCGAGGCCGGCCGCATGGGTGCGAACCTGGTGCTGGCCAGCCGCACCGAGAAGCGAATCGAGGCGGTCGCCGAGGAGATTCGCGCGTTCGGGCGCACCGTCCTGACGGTCCCCACCGACATCACCGACGAGGCGCAGCGCGGCGCTCTCGTCGAGCGGTCGCTCGCCGAATTCGACCGGGTCGACTGCCTCATCAACAACGCCTTCGCCATCCCGCCGATGAACCCGATCACCACGATCGACCTGGACGCCCTGCGCACGGTGAACGAGACCAATGTGTTCGCCCCGCTGCGTCTTTCGGCCCTGTTCGCCGACGCGCTGGAGCGTTCGCGCGGCTCGGTGATCATGCTCAACTCGTGCGTGTCCTACAGCTCCCAGCCCGAGTACTCCGGCTACAAGCTGTCCAAGGGCACGCTGCAGCATCTCGCGTCCTCGCTGGCGACCGAGCTCGGCCCGCGCGGCATCCGCGTCAACAGCGTCGCGCCGTCCTACATCTACGAGGACCTCAACAAGGCCTACTTCGACTGGCTGGCCAGTCAGGCGGGCGTCACCCACCAGGACATCTACCGGGAGAAGGCCGCCCCGACCGATCTCCAGCGCCTGGCCGGACCCGAAGAGGTCGCCCGCGCCACCCTGTTCCTGGCCAGCGACCTCGCCTCCGCGATCACCGGTCAGATGCTGACCGTCGACTGCGGCGAATTCCACCGATAACCCGGGAGTGCCCATGAAGAAGCGAATTGTCCTGTGGGGCACCGGCGTCGTCGGTTCCATGGTGCTGACCGAGATCGCCAAGCATCCGAACTTCGAACTCGTCGGCGTCGGGGTGAGCAATCCCGACAAGGTCGGCAAGGATGCCGGTGATCTGTGCGGCGGCGCGAAAACCGGTGTGCTGGCCACCGATTCGGTGGACGAGCTGATCGCCCTGCGCCCCGACGCCGTCGTGCACTACGGCCCGACCGCCGCCCTGGCCGACGAGAACATCAGGGTCATCAGCAGTTTCCTGCGCGCGGGCATCGACGTGTGCTCGACCGCCATGACGCCCTGGGTGTGGCCCGCGATGAAGCAGCTGCCCGATGTGTGGCGCGACCCGATCACGCGGGCCTGCGAGGAGGGCGGCGCGTCCTGCTTCACCACCGGCATCGATCCCGGTTTCGCCAACGATCTGTTCCCGCTCACCCTCATGGGCCTGTGCGGTGAGGTGGAGTCGGTGCGCGCGTCGGAACTGCTCGATTACACCGACTACGAGGGCGATTACGAGCTGGAGATGGGCATCGGCCACCCGCCGGAGTTCAACGCCATGCTCGAGCACCCGGACATCCTGATCATGGCCTGGGGCGCGACCGTCCCGATGATCGCGGCCGCCGCGGGCATCGAGCTCGAGAACATCACGACCACGTGGGAGAAGTGGGTGACGCCGGAGGACCGTCAGTCGGTGAAGGGGGTCGTCAAGGCGGGCACGGTCGCCGCGATCCGCTTCACGATCAACGGCATCTACCGGGGCCGCGAGGTGATCACCCTGGAGCACGTGAACCGCATCGGCCTCGATGCCGCGCCCGAATGGCCCTCCGGCACAAAGGATGACGTCTACCGGGTCGACATCATCGGTTCCCCGTCGATCTCCCAGGAGACCTCGTTCCGCTTCACCGACGGGTCCGGCCGCACCCCCGCGGTCGCGGGCTGCCTGTCCACCGGCCTGCGCGCGCTCAACGCCGTGCCCGCGGTGAACGATCTGCCCCCGGGCTGGGTGACGGCACTCGACCTGCCCCTGATTCCGGGCAAGGGCACGATTCGCTGAAATCCCCCTCCGCGCATAGGAGTCGGTTCCCGGCACGTCACTCGGACGTCCCGGGAGCCCGCCCCGTTACGACACCGACGGGGTCGAGCCCACCCACCCCGCGTCGAGCAGCTGCTTGCCCAACGTATCCGCCTGTCGGACACCCGCCCGAAAGGCCGCCGGCCAGGCGGCGTTCAGATCGGGCTTTGCCGTGAAGCCGTCGAAAATGCCGATCGTCTCGGCGTCGGGCCCGAACCGCACGACGGCCCCGGTCCCCGTGTCCGCGAGTTCGGCCCGAACCTGTTCCGGCGGATACCGATGCGCCAGCGGTTCCAGCACCAGGAGAACATCGGAGTCCGCCGCGAGATCGGCGTTGGTGGGCGACCAGAACGCGCCGTCGATGTAGCGCCGATCGCCGACCGGGACGGGCGGAAACGATCCCGGAAAGGCCCGGCTCGCCGTGGCCGCGACGGCGAGCGGCACCCCGCCGCCGCTGTCCAGCACCTGTCGCTGACCGGTCGCGGCGTCCACGACGGCGATTCGCAGCCTGTCGTCCGGCCAATCCTTGCCGCCGAGCGACCATTCCATCGGCGCGATATGCGCCGGGAGCGCGACCGGCTCCGCCATCGCGACCTGCCCGACCCTGCGACCTACCGCGGCGCGATCCGCGGTCCGGTCGAACAGCGCCGAGAAGGCGAGGCCGAGCAACTCGAAGTTCAGCACCGGCGCGGGCGGATTCGGGCTCCCCGCCGGAGACGGCCCGTCGGCAACCACATTCGGGTCCTGTCCGGTGACCAGCGCGGCCCCGACGACGGCCCCCGCCGACGTTCCCACCATCGAGTCCGCGGCTCCCAATTCGATACCCGCGCGCTGCAATTCGGCGGCAAGACCCAGCATCCAAGCGCCCCCGATGGCGCCGCCGCCACCCAAAACGATCGAGCGCCGGACATTGTCCCCGGAGGCTCGATCGACTATGCGACTGTCCATGCCCGCGATCCTAATGATGAAGGCGCCGTGGCGCTTTGAACGAAGTGCGCGCTGCCCGAGGCACCCGCTTCCGGTGGGATCGAGGGCCGGTGGTCGACGAGGCGGTCACGCCGCGTGGCCTCCGGTACCGCCGGTTCGATCGCAGTTGACCGATACGTCTGCTCCGAGGCTGCCGATCAGGCACGCGCCAAACCGCACCCCTCGCGACGGGAGTGCTGCGCGCTGGAGGAGATGGCCCCGCCAATGGCTGATCGTGCCGGTCGCTCGGGACGGGAGCAGCGTGCGACGCGGCGTCCGCGGGTTCGTCGCCTCGTGCGGCTGTTCCGTGGTTGCGGCAGATCGTCCGGGGCAGCGGTGCCCGCGCGGCATGCGGTAGTTTCCGCCCCGGGAGCTGTTTCGATGACCGTGGGAACGGCCGGCCGAAGAACGCCAAGAAATATTTCCCGCGCGATGTCGAGAACCGGCGCCCGGCTCCGTCCCCGCAGTGAAGACGGCCGACACCGGCCGCATCGCACAGAGGAGATCACGATGGCCAAGTACCTGTTGCTCAAGCACTACCGCGGCGCCCCGGCCCCGGCCAACGACGTGCCGATGGACAAGTGGACGCCGGAAGAGGTGTCGGCGCACATCAAGTACATGCAGGATTTCGCGGACCGGCTCGAGCAGACCGGCGAGTTCGTCGACGCGCAGGCGCTGTCCACGGAGGGGACGTTCGTGCGCTCGGACGGCCCGGGCCGCCCGCCGGTGACCGACGGCCCCTTCGCCGAGACGAAGGACCTGATCGCCGGCTGGATGGTGATCGACGTCGACAGCTACGACCGCGCCCTGGAACTGGCGGGTGAACTGTCCGCCGCACCCGGCGCGGGCGGCGAGCCCATCCACGAATGGCTCGAGCTGCGCCCGTTCATGACCGAGCCGCCGACCATCACCGAGTGAGCACGGTGGACCCGGTCGCGCTGCGGACCCTCACACCCGCGGTGATCACCGTCCTCGTCCGGCGCGGTGCGGATTTCGCGGCGGCCGAGGACGCCGTGCAGGAGGCGTTGATCGAGGCGCTGCGGCTGTGGCCGGGGGAGCCGCCGCGCGACCCGCGCGGCTGGCTGATCACCGTGGCCTGGCGCAAGTTCCTCGACGCCACCCGCGCCGACGCCTCCCGCCGCCGGCGCGAGGACGTCGCCGACGCCGAGCCCGCCGCGGAACCGATTGCAGCGGTGGACGATACGCTGGAGCTGTACTTCCTGTGCGCGCATCCCGCGCTGAGCCCGGCGTCGGCGGTCGCCCTCACGCTGCGGGCGGTCGGCGGCCTGACCACCCGGCAGATCGCGCAGGCGTACCTGGTCCCCGAGGCCACGATGGCGCAGCGCATCAGCCGCGCCAAACGCACGGTGTCCGATGCCCGTTTCAACCGTCCCGGGGATCTCGCCACCGTGCTGCGCGTGCTGTACCTGGTCTTCAACGAGGGCTATTCGGGCGAGGTCGACCTCGCGGCCGAGGCGATCCGCCTGACCCGCCAGCTCGCGGTCATGACGCACGACGAGGAAACCGCGGGCCTGCTGGCGCTGATGCTGCTGCATCACGCCCGCAGGCCCGCGCGCACCCGCCCGGACGGCAGCCTGGTCCCGCTCGCCGAACAGGACCGCACCCGCTGGGACACCCGGCTCATCGCCGAGGGCGTCGACATCCTGCAGGCCGCGCTGGCCCGAGATCGCCTGGGCGAGTACCAATCCCAGGCCGCCATCGCAGCTCTACACGCGGACGCGTACTCCGCGGCCGAGACCGACTGGGTGCAGATCGTCGAGTGGTACGACGAGCTGATCCGGCTCACCGACAGCCCGGTGGCCCGCCTCAACCGCGCCGTCGCCCTCGGGGAGTCCGGCGGTCCCCGCGCGGGCCTGGCGGCCCTGGCCGCCCTCGACCCGTCCCTGCCCCGCCACACCGCCGCGGCCGCCTACCTGCACGACCGCGCCGGCGATCCCGAGACCGCCGCCCGCCTGTACGCCGAGGCGGCCCGCGCCGCCTCGAACACCCCCGAACGGGATCACCTCACCCGCCAGGCCGCGCGGCTCAACGCCCTGATCGGCCGAGACGGGCCCGCCGAGCCTTTACCTGGTCGAGGGGAAGTCGCCGACGGATAGTCCGAGAACACTCCGATCCGAGTTCGGTCCAGGTCACCGCGCCCACCGAACGCGGTTCAGCCGCCGAGCTCCCGCAACTCGTCCTCGGTGAGGGTGATCCCGGCCGCCCCCATGTTCTCCTCGAGGTGCCCGACCGAGCCGGTGCCGGGGATGGCGAGGGTCACCGGCGAGAGCGCCAGCAGCCGGGCCAGCCCGACCTGCGTGGGCGTGACGTGCCGCCGGGCGGCGACGTCGGCGAGCCGCGCGGTGTGATCGGTGCGGTGGCCGCCGAGCGGGAAGAACGGCACGAACGCGATCCCGTCCTGTTCGCAGGCCGCCAGGACCGGGTCCTCGCCGCGGTCGGTGACTTGAAAGTCGTTCTGTACGGCCACGACCGGGGCGATCGCCCGCGCCTCCGCCAGGTGGCCGGCGTCGATGTTGCTCAGCCCGAGATGCCGGATGAGCCCCGCGTCGCGCAGTTCCGCCAGCATCTCGAACTCCGCGGCCAGCGACAGACCGTGCGGCACCGACGTGGTCCCGATCCGCAGGTACACCAGATCGAGTCGATCGACCCCCAGCGATCGAAGATTGGCCCGCACCTGTGAGCGCAGATCCCCGTCCGGGGTCTCCCACACGCCGCCGGGCCCGAAGGCCGGGCTGACCTTGACCGCGATCACCAGTTCCGGGGGATAGGGCGAAAGCGCCTGCCGTATCAGGTCATTCGCGGCCACCGATTCGTCGCCGCTGCGGTAGTAATCCGCCGTGTCGATGTGGTCGACCCCGAGCTCGATCGCCCGCCGCAGCACGGTCCGCCCCACCTGCGGGTCGCGCGGCGGCCCCTGCCACCCGTGGCTCGACACCTGCAGGGCTCCGAACCCGATCCGCTGCACAGGCAGATCCCCGCCCAGGAGAAATCGGCCGGCAGGGGGTCGCGCAGTCACCGGGTCTCCTTCCGGTCGGATTCGACGAAGCGTCACCGCTCGCTTGGAAACCTACCCAACCGCGCCCGGGTTTGCGCGGAGCCGCCGCCGATCGTGCTCGTGACCGGCCCGGTGTATGTCACTCCGCCGTGAGGCGCCCGGTGAATCCGGTCGCGGCCCGCGCGAGCCGGTCGGCGGGCCAGCCCGCCGGATTCTCGACCTGCGCGAGCATCGCGCCCCGGGAGGCCAGGAACAGCAGGTCGGCCACGGGTTCGGGGTCCGGGATGCCGGCGGCTGTCATTGCCTGGGTGATGCGCCCGTGCAGGCGGTCGAGTTCGCGATGCAGCGCGGCCAGCCGATCGGCGTCGATGGTCTTCTCGCCGAGCAACTGGACGAGGATCTTCGCCACCAGCGGACTCGATTCGCCGGTCCAGTCCAGGGCCCAGACGGTCACCGCGCGCAGTTTGTCGGCGGGGGAGCCGGTGAGCTCCGCGATCTGGTTGTCCCATTGGGCGACAAGGGTTTCCAGTGTCAGGTCCAGGAGCTGCGTGCGATTCCGGACGTAGTTGGTGACGAGGCTGGTCGAGCCGCCGAGCGCGTCGGCGACCGCGCGCACGGTCAGGCCGGCCACGCCGTGCTCCCGGACGATGCGCACCCCGGCCAGGCCGATCTGCTGTTTGCGGTCGGAGCTGTTCACTTCGATGGGCATCTGGAGTCCTCGCCTTGCGTTCGCGGTCGACTCCGGCAACACTGTCATACAACAGCGTTGCATAACAGCGTTGCAGATCGCAGGGGAGTCCCCGAGCATGAATCGGTTCATCACCGCCTGCTGTGCCGCGGCGATCGGGGTCGCGGCCGTCGTGAGCGCGGCCGCGCCCGTCCACGCGGACCCCGGGGCGGTCGAACGGGTCGCGGCCCTGGACGTGCGAATTCCCGGCGCCGCCACGGTCGAGCGCCTCGAGTACTCGACGCGGAACTCACTGGGCGAGCCGGTCACCTCCTCGGGTGCGCTGTTCCTGCCACCCGGCCCGCCCCCGCCGGGCGGCCGGCCGATCGTCGCCTGGGAGCACGGAACCGTCGGCCGCGCCGACGCCTGCGCGCCGTCGAACACCGACTTCACCTTCTACCGCCCCTACCTGGAGAACCTGCTCGCCCAGGGATACGCCGTCGCGGCGACCGACTACATCGGCCTGGGCACCCCGGGCGAGCACGCGTACCTCGACGGCCGCGCGGCCGCGCAGGCCGCGATCGACATGGTGCGCGCCGCGCGCGGCGCCCATCCCGCCCTGTCGAGAAGCTGGGCGGCGGTCGGCCACTCCCAGGGCGGCCACGCCGCGCTGTTCACCGCCGCGATCGCCGCCACGTACGCGCCCGAACTCGACTATCGGGGCGCGGTGGCCTTCGCGCCGGGCGCGAGCATCACCGACACGATGCTGCTGCTGGGTCGCCCGGGCACCCCCGACATCCTGCCCGCGGGTATGAAGACCTACACCGCGTACGTGCTCGGCGGTGTGCGCGCGGCCCGCCCCGGCTTCGACCTCGACGCCTACCTCACCCCGCTGGGCCGCCGCATCGTCGCCGACGGCGCCCGCCTGTGCTACGACGAGATGACCGCGACCCTGGACGGGGTCTCGATGGCGGACATGTTCACCCGCCCCCTGGCCGAGGGTGATTTCGAGGCGATGGCGCGCCCGGTCCTGGATGTGCCCCGCACCGGCTATACCGGGCCGCTACTGATCGTCCAGGGAACGAACGACATCGACGTCCCCGCGCCGATGGTCTGGCGCCAGGCGGCCGAATTACGCTCCGCCGGAGTGGAGTTCACCCTCCGCGACTATCCGGGCTATGACCACATGCAGGTGCTGGACGGAACCCACGCCGAGACCAACGCTTTCCTGGCGGGCCTGTTCCGGGAGTCGGTCGATCCCGGGCGCTGAACGGCGCTGTCGCTCAAGGGGTGTTCAGCGCCAGGACGGCCCCGGTCACTTGCCCCAGCGTGTCGTGCAGCTGCGCCGCGAGATCGGCGGTCAGTGGTCTGCCGTCGCAGACGATCAGGGTGCAGTCGGGCACGCTGCCCGGGCCGTAGCCGAGCAGTACGGCGGCGATCGCGGCCGGGTCGGCCCAGGCGCGCAGATCGTCGAACGAGCCTATCAGCGGTCCGAAGCTGTCGTCGTAGCGATACGGATCGTCGTAGGGCGCGGCGGGGACATCGGTCACCGCGGCCGTGACCCGGCGCAGGAATTCCTTGTTGTCCCTGTTGGATTCGGCGGCCAGGGAGGTCTGTACGTTGGCGAGGTCGATGCTGCCGGGGATACCCGTGCGCACGATGACCATGTCCAGGCTGGGGACGATCGCGGCGAACTGCCCGAGCGCACCCACGAACGAGTAGAGATCGCGTGGTGCACCCGGGAACATCGCGTGCGGGAACACCTTGGCGACAGGCACCGTCGCCGTCTTGTACGAGTCGCCGGCGTTGAGCCAGAACAGGAATCCGTACCCGCCGTTGGCGGCGGTGGGCGTGGTGGCCTCGCGGATGTAGGACTCGTCGATGAGCCGCTGCCCCCGCCATGTTCCTTGCTGCAGCAGCAACTGCCCGAGCCTGGCGAATTCGTCGGCGCGCATGGCGAGTCCACCGTTCACCGCCGTGTTGCCGTGCCGGTCGCGCAGCCATATCCAGTGGTCGCGCGCGATGCCCAGGGGCGCCATCACCTGCTGCTGGACGAAGTCCTGAAAGTCCTGTCCGGTGGTGATTTCCACGATGCGCGGCAGCAGAGCCAGGACCGACTGCGAGTACTGGAAGGTCGTGCCGGGTTCGAAGTCGAACGGCCGGTTCAGC
Organism: Nocardia sp. NPDC003693; assembly: GCF_053981095.1. NCBI lineage: Bacteria > Bacillati > Actinomycetota > Actinomycetes > Mycobacteriales > Nocardiaceae > Nocardia > Nocardia sp. NPDC003693. Next base: position 9,406 of record NZ_JBSFNO010000013.1, on the reverse strand, counting down.
GCGTCGGCGACCTCATCGGTGGCCAAGGCCGCGATATCGGTGCCCCACGAGAACCGCAGTCCCGTCGTCTGATTGAGCACCTGGCGCACGGTCAGCGCGCCGTGGTCGGCATCGGCTTCGGGAAAGAACTTCGCGAGCGGATCGTCCAGCGCGAACGCGCCGAGTGTGATGGCACGCCCGATAGCCACCGCGGCGACGCCCTTGGAGGAGCTGGCCAGCGGGGTGGGCGTGACGGCGGCGAGAGCGTCGTTCAGCGCGTGGTCCGAGATCAGGCACCCGTGCCGGTATACCTGGATCGCGAATCCGCCGCGCTGCGCGCCGAAGGAGAGGGCGTCGGCCAGCCGTGCCGGATCGACTCCGAGCGATTCCGGTGCGGCGCGGACGAATTCCTGCCCGGCGCCCGGCGCGGCGCAGGCCCCCGAATCGCGCGGTGCGGCGAAGGCATTGCCCGCCGGAACCAGTGCCGCCGCGGCGCAGAGTCCCGCGAGGGTCATGCGGAACCCGCGGCGGCGGGTGGCTGAGTCGGTTCGCCGTCTCGATGTCATGGTCCGGGATGTTCGCAGTGCCGGGGTGCGCATGTCTTCGGTCAGTTCCACCGCAGCGCGCCCCGGGCGTTGTGCACTCTGGGAAAGGGCCAGATCAGCGGGTCGGCGGCGTGGCTCCGGCCTGTGAGGTCAGGCGACCATGGTCAATCACGAACGGCTGGCACGTCATCGCGCACGAGTAGATCCACGCCTGCTACCGAGATCGTCCGGGCGATCACGCACCGGCGGCGAGCGACGCTGCAGCCGTTCAGGATTCGGCGAGCACACCCTCGCCGATCTCGCGGAACCACATGCGAATGCTGTCGCTCAGAATCGTGGCCGACTGCTCGGCGGTGACCACGTCGGCGGCCCGGCCCGCGGCGAGCCCGGTTCCCATCGATATGACGGCGATGATGGCGCGATCCATCTGGGGTCCCGCGGCGTCGATGCCTTCGGGCGCGAAGTCCTCGAACAGCGTGCGGCCCGATTCCACCACCCGCAGGGCGGTTTCGCGGGCGCGGGCGCTCTGGTCGGGATCGCGCAGGACGCTCAGCGCGTACTCGGCGAAGAGCGTGGACAGCGCGACCTCGCTGGAGAGCCGCGCCCACCAGGTGGAGATGACGACCAGCCGGGCGTCCACTCCGGTGGGCGCGGCCATGAGATCGGCCATCAGGCGGGCGAGTTCGGCCGAAGCCCGGCGGCGCAGCACCTCGAGGCAGAGCGATTCCTTGTTGTCGAAATTGCTGTACACCGCGCCGATCGTGCGTCCGGCTTCCCCGGCGATGGCCGCGATCGAAGTGGCGTAGTAGCCGTCGCGCAGGAAGAGCTCCGCGGCCGCGTCGATCAGGTTGTCCCGGGTTTGCGCCTGACTTTCCGCGCGGGTCAATACCTTTCGAGCAGCCACTGCGCTACGCCCTCCATCGCTCGTTCGTGAACCGAAACGCCATGTCGGATAACCATGCACTGTGAATAATTCCGATACCCGGGATGGTAGCCGATCCACCGGGGCATTCGGCGCGCACAACGCCGGAGCCACGGCCCGCCCGGCCGCCCGGATCTGCGGCAGAATGCGGGCATGAGTACCTTCGGCCTCGCGGTGATCGCCGATACCGCCACCGCCTCCGAAGCCGCCGCGATGGTCGAGAACGTGCACCGCGTGGCAGCCGCCGCCGGGGTCGACGGCGATCGCGTGCTGGTGGAATCCGTACGGCGGGTGGGGGATTGGTGGCGCGTGTGCGCCTACGTGACGTACGCGTCCTCCGATGCCCCGGGTCTGTTCGCCGGTCTGCACACCGCGCGGGTGGCCGCCGCCGACGACTACGACGAACACGGCTGCGCCTGGAGGACATGGCGCGTCACCGATGCCGAACCCGAGCTGGTCTATCGAAAGTTCCTGCCGCCACCGGATTCGTCGCCGGAAGACGACGATGACGACGACGAAGAAGACGACGCCGTCGCGGACCGCGCCGACCGCCCGGCCACCCTCGCCATGGCGAACCTCTGGGACGCGAACCCCGGCACAGTCATCGCGGTCGAACGCCACTTCGAGCGCATGTCCCAGGACCAGGGCGCGATCGGCGCTCCCTTCCAGCCGTGGATCACCGCGCTCGGCCTCTGGTGGCCCGGTGATCGCTACGTCCCGGAAGATCTCCGCGACCCGGTCGGACCCGGTTCGCTACCGTGATCGGTATGACCACGCTCTATGTGCCCGCTCGTTTCAACGGCCCGCCCGACTCGGGCAACGGCGGATATGTCGCCGGGCTGCTGGCCGAGACCCGGGACGAGGACGTCGTCACGGTCGTGCTGCGGAATCCGCCGCCGCTCGAGACGCCGCTGCGCGTGGCCGACGGCGAGCTGTTCGACGGTGAGAACCTGATCGCTCGTTCGTCCGCGGGTGCGTTCGAACGTGCGGTGCCCCAGCCGGTGTCACCGGCGACGGCGGCCGCGGCGAGCGGGGAGGTCAACGACAGCGAGATCTTCGGGCGCTGTTTCGTCTGCGGCAGCCTGCGCACCGACGGCCTGCGCATCGAGGCCGGCCCCGTCGGCGATGGCGTGGTGGCCGCGCCCTGGACGCCGGACGGCACCGTGCCCATCGGTCAGCCGCTGCTGTGGGCCGCCATGGACTGTCCGGGCGGCTGGACGGTCCCCGAACTCTTCGAGCGCCCGGCCGTTCTGGGTTCGATGACCGCGGCCGTCCTGGACTACCCGGCCCCGGGCGAGCCCTGCGTGGTGATCGGCGCGCTGCACGCGGAGGACGGTCGCAAGGTGCGTACCGCCACCGCCCTGTACGGCAGCGACAACCGCCTGCTGTCCCGCTCGGAACAGGTGTGGATTCGCCTGGCCGCCAACTGAACACAGTGGCGCTCTAGGGGGCGGGCGCACTCTCCGGAGCGCGCCCGGCCCGCACCCGGGCCACCGCGAACGCGGCCGTGAACGCCAGGTGCACGACCAGGAAGACGGCGGCCAGGTCCCGCGCCTCCCCGCTGAGCACTCCCCACACGTCGTTGCCCGCCACGACGCCGAATCCCACCAGGTTCGCCAGCAGCACGGTGTTCCGGATGGATCCCGGCTCGGCCGAGCGGGACATCCAGTTGAGCACCGCCACCCCCAGGAACGGCCCGCTCAGCAGCCGGAGCAGCGCGACCAGCTCCGGCGAGGCGTCCTCCGGCACGGCGTCGACCCCGAACTGCACGGGTACCACGAGCAACGCGAGTCCGATGACGGCCATGTACACCCCGGCCGCGATGAGTAGCGCTTTGACCACGGTAGCCAACCTCCCGGTATTCGCCCTATCTGGTCAGTACCGCCCGGGCGCGAATTCAAACCTCCGCGCGATCCGACATCGCCGTGCTCGCTTCCGGCACATCGGCTCTCGCGCCGCGTATTCTCATCCTTCGTGCCGACTGGCGGTAGCAAACAGGTTCGCGCCGCGCGCAAGCGCAAGAAGCGGATGGCGCGTGTCACCCACGATCTCACCGAGGCGCAGTGGACCGCGCTCAAGACCTCCTGGGGCGGATGCGCCTACTGCGGCTCACCGGACGGCGCGCCCCAGAAGGACTGCGTGCAGGCCATTTCGCGCGGCGGGCGCTACACGCTCGGTAACGTCGTGCCCGCGTGCGGATCGTGCAACGCCAGCAAGTGCAATGCCGAGGTGACGGGCTGGCTGCGCCGCAAGAAGCTCGACGAACGCGCGTTCCTGGTGCGCCACTACGAGATCTGCGCCGAACTCACCATCCGATTCGCCGCCGCGGCCGATGCGGAGCCGAACGGTCCGAACACGATCGACGACGCGGCCGGATAGGCTGTAGCTGAACGATTTTCGTTGTCGGCGATCGTTTCTCTGGCAGAGGAGTCCGGGCGGATGGAGTGCCGGAACACAGGTGTCAGCCGTCGCCGCGTGCTGATCGCGGCCGGCTCCGCGATCACGGTCGCCGCCGTGACCAGGCCGGCTCCGACCGGGCGGATCACCCGGGAGGTGAGCCCGTACGCCGCCGGGGCCGACGCGAGCCGTGCCCGAGCCGAACTGGCCGAACAGGCGATCGTGCGGCGCCACGTGCGCCCGCTGTGGGGTCAGCTGGGTCTGCGACTCGGCAGGCTGGTCTGGCCGTCGGCGGTCACCGATCGGCCCTTCGTGAAATGGTGCTACTGGTGGCAGGCGCACCTGCTCGACTGCGCGGTGGACGCCGCCTGCCGCGACCGCGACCCGGAGCGGCTCGCCCGGGTCGCCGCCCTCGCGGCCGGTATCCGGGCCCGCAACTTCGGCGGCTGGACCAACCGGTACTACGACGACATGGGCTGGCTGGCGATCACCCTCGAACGGGCCGATCGACTGCTCGGTCTCCGATTCGGCGACGCCGTCGGCGACCTGCGCGCCGCGCTGCTCGACGGCTGGGATCCGGTGGTCGGCGCGGTGCCGTGGCGGGTCGGCGACGACTACTTCAACACCCCCGCGATCGGCCCGACGGGTATCGCCTTCGCACGGCTCGGAGAGGTGGCGCGCGCCGAGCGGCTGGCGGAATTCCTGCACACCCGATTGCGCGATCCCGACAGCGGCCTGACCCTGGACGGGGTGCACGAACCCGGCGGCCGGGTGAACCGCACCACGCTGACCTACTGTCACGGCCTCGCCATCGGACTGGAAACCGAATTGGCCGTGCGCACGGGCGATTCGGAGCGTCGGCGACGAGTGACGGACCTGATCGCGGCGACCGGTCCGGGTCTGACCGACGCGGGGGTGATCACCGCGGGCGGCGACGACGACTCCGGGCTCTTCATGGGCGTGCTCGCCCGATATCTGGCCGAAGCCGCACTGGCCCTGGGGGATACGACCGCCGCGCGCATCGTGCACGATTCGGCCCGCGCCGCCTGGGACAACCGCGCCGAGGTGGACGGCCTCCCGCTCTTCGGTGTGGACTGGGCCGCCCCGGTGACGGCATCGGGCCTGCCCGCCGCCGCCCAGCTGCTCCTGCCCCCGGGCCCGCCCTCGAAGAATCTGAGCCCCGATCTGTCCGTTCAGCTGAGCGGATGGATGCTGTTCGAAGCGGATCACCGGATCACCGCCGCCGGACTGTGATTCGAGCGTGCCGCCGGGGACTCCGAGCCCTCGTGTGCTCCCTCCGCTCGGACCCACCCGCCGCCTGGCTCGACTCCGACTTCTGGATCAGCGGCTTCGAGCACCTCGAGGACAGGTACGGGGTGTCCTGAGCAGTCGGAGGTGTTGTCCGGCAGCCGATTACGCCTTGACGAGCCTGCCCGGGCGGCGCTTCTTCAGTGAGCTGATCAGGCGCCGTTGCTCGCGCAGGCCCGCGGCGGCCAGCCGCGGCTTCACGGCCGAGGCGAAGGCGTAGAACAGCACGTGATTCAGACCGGCGTCGAGGTAGGGGGTCAGCCAGCGCTCGACGTCGGCGGCGGTGCCGGAGGGCATCAGGCCGCGCACCAGCTCCGGGGTGACGTGTTTGCTGTACTCGGCGAACTGCTCGCCCTCGAAGACGGCCGGGTCCACACTCGAATAGCCGGGATTATCGGCGCCGAGGGGATGTGTCGCCCCGGCGGCCGTCCAGCTCGCCCCGGGCATCGCCAGGGCCATGGCCCGGATGAAGGGGGCATCGCAGAGCTCGTCCAGCACCCGCTGATCGGGTGCGAGCAGCGGTGCCAGCAGCACGCTGCGGTGCAGGGTTTCCGGATCGCGTCCGGCATCCCGGGCGCCGCGTGCGAAGTTACCCGCGGCATCGGGCCAGGAGGTGGTGGTGTCGTTCAGGATGAACATCCAGCCATCGCCGTGCTCCCCGGCGATACGGCAGGCGCGCGGTCCCTGCGCGGCGACCCACACCGGGGGAGTCGTGCCGTCGAGCGGCGGCAGCCCGAACCTCGCATCGTGCCAATCGTGGAATTGGCCCTTATGCGTGAGCAATTCGTCAGGTGACGCCCACGCTGCGCGCAGGGCCGTCAAGGCATCGGCGAGCCGGGCCGCGCGCGGCTCCAGGGTCAAGCCGTAGGGAACGGTGTTCTCGAACTCGCCCGAGCCGATCCCCAGCACGACCTTGCCACGCGACAGATGGTGCAGCGACATCCACGCGCGCGCCAGATCCGCCGGACTGCGGCGCACGACATCGGTGACCGCGACACCCATGGCGGGCCCGCGCGGGCGAGCCCAGCGCGCAAGCGCGACAGTCGGATCCAGGTAGGCATCCAGTGATGTGACGTACCGCGCCATCGGCGAGAATCGTGCATTCCACGCGGCCGCGGGAAACGCCGATTTGGTGTGATCTGAGAACCACACGTCATCGACCCCCAGCAGACCGGCGGTCCGCAGATTCATCCTGATGGCCCACACCGGGGCGATGGGCTCGATCAACGACCCGATCCGCACCCGATCACCTTGCGGCCGTACCTTGTACGGACTTTCCCGCCGAACCATAGCCACCCCCCGAGAGGAACCCTGCTGGAGTTATAGCAAGAAGCTAGGACTCCCGACCCGGGAACAGGGGAAGGTGTTATCCCGGCCGCCGTGTCGACTCCTCGGCGTGGTGCGAGTACGCGGCCGGGAGGTATCCCCACGTCCGCACGGTGGGCGGGGCATGGAACCACCGCTGTTCGTCGGCGAGCTCCGCCTGCGCGGCGGCGATCGTGCCGGGTGAAACCCCGAGGGGGACAAGCGCATCGCTCACCTGGGCCCAGGTGAGACTCCACATCCGCGCTGCGGGGGAACCACCCCGGAACATCGGGATCTGCGCCTCGGCCCGGACGTCGACGAGTCCGAGCGCCTCCAGCCGCGCCGGCAGATTCCGCGCCCAGGATTGATTCGCGCCCGCGATTTCGGTCGAGCGCGCGAACCCGCGCCACACCTCGCCGAACGCGCCCGGCATCTGATCGAGGACCCCGAGTCCATCGCCTTCCTCGGCCAGCAGAACGCCACCGGGCGCGAGTGCCCGAACCAATCGCTCCAGCACGATGTCGCGATCCGCGATGTGGAGCAGCACGAATCGCGTATGGACGAAATCGAATTCGCGCTCGGGAAGTTCGCCGCCGACGAGGTCCACGCGAGCGACCTCACCGCCGAGTCCCGGGATGTCGGCGAGGTGACGCGGGTCGGCATCCACCGCCAGCACCCGCCCGCCGGGCAGTACGGTCCGGCACAGCCATCGCGCGAACGACCCGCCGCCGGCTCCGGCTTCCAGGCACCGCCACCCCGCATCCACCCCCAGCCGGCGCGCGAGCGCCGTGCTCTCCGGGTCGTAGGCCGCGCCGAGCAGCGCGAGGCGCTCGGCGGCGAAGTCCCAGCCATTGGGCAACGTGTAGTGCGGATCATTCGGCGCGGCGATCGGCGCGGTCGAGTCCATGTCCCCGACGCTATTCCTGTTCGGCGGTGCGGTCACGTCGCGCCCGGTCGCACGGCTCGTCCCGCCGGTACGCTCGCAGCCATGGGCGGGGATGTGCTGTTGCTGCCGGCCATGTTCGATCCGGGCGCGGCGGCCCCCGCTGTCCACCCCCTGAAATCCGGGGCAGCGCTTCGCAATTGAAACGCAAGCACTTCGCATACGATGCCGCGCATGATCTCCTCATCCCGAATCGCGGCCCTCGGACTCCTCTGCGCACCGGCCGTCGCCCTGCCGGTCGCGCTGGCGCCCGCCGCACACGCCACCGTCGAATCCTTCGGCGTGAGCTGCAGCAAGCCCGCGGTGCCCTGCGAGGTGTCGATCACGACGAGCGGAGCCGACCGGCTCAGCCCGGTGACCGTGGCCGTGAACGGCACGATCATCGGCCAGGACACCCCATTCGGCAGTTCGGACGGCCTGTACGGATTCGCGGAGGTCGCATGGACCCCGCCCGCCGTCGGCGCGTACACGATCACCGTCACCCAGGGCAGCTCCACCCGCTCGGTGAAACTGGCCATCTGCCCGCCGAATCCCGCTGGCTACCCGGACATCTCGCTCTCGCTGGGCTCGGCGGTGTCGAGCGTCTGCAACATCATCGGCAGCTCCCTGAACTCCGGCTCGACATCCGGCTCCGCCGCACTGGTGCTCCCGCTCTTCGCCGGTTCCTCGGGTTCGTGATCACTCCCGGTTCATCGCCGGTGCCGAACCGAGCGTCATTCCGCGGGCGCGCCGAGCGGGGGGTGCTCGAGCACCCGGGGCTTGTATTCGACCAGCTGAATTCCATCATCGAAGGTGCGGTGCTCGACCATTTCGAGGGCGACATCCGGATAGCCGTCGTAAATGCGTTCCGAGCCGGTAGCGCCGGTGATCACCGGGAACATCACCACCCGAAAGCGATCCACCAGGCCGGCGCGCAGCAGGGAGCGGCTCAGGCTCAGGCTGCCGATCGTGGTGAGCAGGCCCGAGTCATCGGCCTTCATGGCGCGCACCGCCTCGACGGCATCACCGCGCACGAGGGTGGAATTCGCCCACGTCAGCGGGTCCTCGAGCGAGGACGAGAACACGACCTTGCGTGCTCGCGTGAGCTCGTCGACCGACGCCTCTTCTTCGGGCCGAAATTCATCCTGGCCATCCGGAACCTCGCCCGCGGCGAAGCCCGACATCAGGCGATAGGTATTGGCGCCCATCAGGTGTGTGGCCTTGGGCTGCTCGCCCAGCCAGGCGAGGTATTCCGGGCCTTCGAGGCCCCAGAATCCGGGCCAGCCGTCGCCCGAGGCATAGCCGTCGAGGGAGGTGATGAAATCGACGAGGAGTTCCGACATGGTGGGGTCCTTTCCTTCGGTGTTATGGGTTGTGACTCGGTGAGGGGCGGAAATTCATCGGGTGATTGGTGATTTTGATCGGGGGAGTGAGGCCGCGATATCCGAGTACCGGCCGGGGTGGGTGGGGTGCCTGGATCACCGTCGGGTGCCCTACCGCAGGAAAGACGACTAGAAAACGGAGTACCGGCGGGGCATGTCGGGTGCCTCGGCGGCGGTTCCGGCTGGGAAAAGATTCCTGGATAACGGAGTACCGGTGGGGGGACGTCGGGAGCCTCGACGGCGGTTGGGTGCCCTACCGGGGAAAGGACGCCTGGATAACGGAGTACCAGCCGGAGTCGGTTGGGTGCCTCGACGGCGGTTCCGGCCCTTCCAGGCCGATCAACGGGATCGAAGCCGTCGGATGCGTGGCCGAGTTTCCAACCCCGGGCCGGGCACGGCAATCACCGCCAGAGACATCACCCCATTGTGTTGATGACGAGTCTTTGTCGGTGAGTCTCGAGAAGGTTCCCACGGCCAGCCAGCCAGGCTGGAAGGGCGAACCGGCTCCCAGCTGGGGAGCCATAGGTCGGGTACGGCAGGCGACGTGACCAGCACTGCCGCATCTGCTTTGCCCGCTCTCCCGAACCCCGCCGGAAGCCGCAGCGTGGGTGCGGGTTCGGGCTACGTCGGCCACGGGCGTGAACAC